>JABAAC010000146.1 GCA_014238965.1 Phycisphaerales bacterium
CCAATGATGAATATTGCAAGGAGTGTCGCGACGAATATTCCGATCGCGTGAGCCGAGAGCAAGATCGGCCGCTTGAATGGCCGAGCATTGGACCACATAATCAAGCAGGCTACGCTGGCCAACACCATTGCAGTTCGATTTGACGCCATGGACACATCGATTCCGATTGGCACAAGTGCTGCTGCTGTTGCAAGTCTGGAACGTGATACAAAGGCAAGCACGAGCCCCGCTGAGCTAAATGCGTAGGCAATGATGTGATATCGAGAGGCGCCAACGCTCTCGCTGACGTGCATCAATTCGCGTTTGGTACTGAACCACAGGGTCTCGGGGCCGACAGCAGCAGCAAATGCCGCCCATCCCGCCATGGCGATGCCCACGGCGACGTAGGCGGCCACTCGTGCGTCCTTTATGCCACCGATAGGGACGTGCCGTGAGGTGGGAATGAGCACGACTATCAGTCCCGCGATTACAAGTACCAGGAACATGATGGCAATGGACTGCATCGCCCCAGTTGCAACCGTGTCCACACTGCCAGCAGCCGCTCTCACCCAATCAAGCAGAATCGGATGGTGATAGAGCAACAGTCCAAGGAGCCCGATCATTACCGCGTCAACCCGGCGCCGAGTCACTTGAATTGCAGCCGCAGTCAAGGCCAGACCGACTGCAATCCCTTGCCAAATGTCCATTATTAAATGCTATCACGTAGGTGGGGACGTGTGCAGGTTCTGTTTCGGCACACCCTTGGTTGGGGCACCAGAGTGGAGATCTGAAGATACAGTCCAGCATGCCAAGAGACCGCAGCCTGCAAAGAAGCCCACTGTTGGTGGAGTCAAGGAAGGGGCCAACGTCACACGGGCTCCTTTCCGGTGCGTCAGTTTGTGGCTGGGGGACAATTTATCCGTCGGGTCAATGCTGTGGCCATTTGTGTCATGTCGTCGTGGTCACAAGTCGGATGCACCGGAAACGTAAGGCTTCGTCGCCCTAACTCCGCGGCCACGGGAAGCGAGGTGGCTGGTCGATGGTTGGCAAAGACCCTTTCCAGATACAACTCTGGGCAAGCGCCGCTGCGAACTGGCCATCCGGCCTCCCGGAGCGGCTTCAGCAGTGAATCACGGCCGATGATGAGTTCATCATCAACCAGACATGTCAGTTGATACCAAGCGTGCTTACAATCTCCGTCGGGCCATGGCACGTGCAGGCCGCGGCACGAATCAAATGCCGTTCGAAGCACTGCTGCATTGGCCGCACGACGAGTTTGCCAATCGGCCAGTTTCTCCAACTGCACAAGGCCAATCGCGGCCTGCATTGCCGTCATTCGGAGGTTGGTACCGGGTCCGGCGGCCAACCAGCGAAACGAGGAAAACGCCGTTGGGTTCGACATTGCCTCGGCACGGATCTTTCCATGATCCCTCCAAGCCCATGCACGATCTGCGGCTGCTTGATCCCGGAATGCAACCAGCCCACCTTCTCCGCCCGTGGTCATGATCTTGTCCTGGCAGAACGAGAACGCTGAAGCTTGACCAAAAGATCCAACGCTATGTCCACTCACTTGGGCCCCGTGGGCTTGAGCGCAGTCTTCGATGACTGAGATGCCATGCTGGTTGGCCCATGCCATGATTTTCGACATATCGCATGGCCAGCCGCAGAGGTGTACGACGATGGCGCACCGTGTGGCTGGCGTTCGCGCCGCTTCAAGTGTCTCGACAGTGACATTTCCATGCTCGATTGAAACGTCAGCGAACACCGGCATCGCTCCGACCAGCAGAGGCATTGTGGCCGACGCAACGAATGACCGGCTGGATACGAGCACATCATCACCTGGGCCAATTTCCAATCCACGAAGGGCTAACTCGATGGCTACTGTGCCGTTGGCCACCGCCAAGGCATGAGTAAGTCCAAACCAATCTTCGCACGCGGCCTCGAACTGCCTAACAGTATCCCCCGTCCACTGATTGGTGCGACCGGTCCGAAGTATCTCGACAACAGCATCAATCTCGTCCTGCTCGTGATGTGGCCAAGGCGGCAGGGTCATCAGGAGATGCTCCTTGCCGGGATGCCGACCACTGTGGTGCCCTCGGGTACATCAGCCGTGACAGCTGCGCTGGCACCAACCGTGCTATCTGGTCCGAGTGTCAGGCCTTCGTTGATCGTCGCCCCTAAGCCAATCCAAGCCCTCGCACCGATAGCTACGGTTCCTGCAATGTGCGCACCGGGGGCCACGTGTACGCATCGGCCGAGCGTGCAGTCGTGATCGACGCTCGCGGCGGTGTTCACGATGCATCCCACTTCGAGTTGAGCACCGATCTGCACAACGGCCCCGGCCAAAATCATACATCCAGGTGCCAAGGAGGCACTCGGGCTGACGGTCGCCGAAGGCGCAATGATTGTTGCGATCGGCAGGCCCGCCATATCGATATCAATCAGCAGGGCATCTCGCCGAGTGGCATCGGCAA
>JABAAC010000035.1 GCA_014238965.1 Phycisphaerales bacterium
TCACGCGAGTACCCAAAGGTCAGTTGTGTCAGATCGTTCGTGCCGAACGAATAGAAATCAGCGACCTCGGCAACCTCGGCTGCCGTCACAGCGGCACGGGGAATTTCAATCATTGTGCCAACCGGGATGCCAAGTTTGCCCTTGACCTTCTTCTTAACTCGAACCGCTTCCATTGTCTCCAACACAAGCGCACGTAAATGTGCAAGCTCCTGCTTGGTGCCGATGAGCGGAATCATGATCTCCGGTCGTGCATCGATGCGCTTCTTGCGACACGCAATGGCAGCTTCAACAATCGCTGTCACCTGCATCTTTAATATTTCCGGATACGTCACTGCAAGTCGGCAGCCACGATGACCCAACATTGGATTGGCTTCGTGCAAGGCCTCCACGCGTTTGGCGACCGCAGATGGCTTCACCTTTAATTGCTTGGCGATGAGCTTCTGCGCTGCCGCATCATGAGGCAGGAACTCGTGCAATGGCGGGTCAAGCAGCCGAATGGTGACTTCTAGGCCCTTCATCGCCGTGAAGATGCCCACAAAATCTTTGCGCTGGAAGGGCAATAGCTTCTTCAAGGCCTTCTCACGATCCTTAAGGGTCTCCGCGAGAATCATTTCACGCATGACCGTGATTCGGTCGCCCTCAAAGAACATGTGTTCCGTTCGGGTCAGGCCAATGCCTTCAGCACCAAAGCTACGCGCCCGAGCGCTGTCTGCAGGCGTATCGGCGTTGGTGCGCACTTTCATACGGCGTTTGGCATCCGCCCATTTCATGAGCGTTGCAAAGTGCTTGCTCATCTTTGGCGTAGAGCCATCGATACGCCCAGCCATGACATCACCGGTTGCTCCGTCAATGGAAATATCATCGGTCGCCCTAAACGTCCGGCCCTTGACTTTGAATGTTCGAGCCTTCTCGTTGATTTCAATATCGCCAGCGCCCGCAACGCAACACTTGCCCCAGCCGCGAGCCACGACTGCGGCGTGCGATGTCATGCCACCAGTACTTGTGAGAATGCCCACAGCATGATGCATGCCTTCAACATCTTCGGGCGACGTCTCTCGTCGGACCAGAAGTACAGATTCACCAGCAAGCGCACGCTCAGTTGCTTCCTCGGCCGTGAAGGCGGGCTTGCCACATGACGCACCTGGTGAAGCTGGAAGCCCGCGAGTCAGGATGTCGGCGCCCTTCTTGTCGGCCCCGGAGTAACTCGGCAGCAGCAGTTGGACAATGTCACCAGCGGGCACACGAAGCATCGCTTCATCGCGAGTGATGAGCCGCTCATTAGCCATATCGACGGCTGTACGAACTGCCGCAGCGGCCGTACGCTTGCCGTTACGCGTTTGCAGCATGTAAAGGTGACCACGCTCAATAGTGAACTCGATGTCTTGGACATCGCGGTAATGCTTTTCGAGTTTGGTTCGAATTGCAAGCAACTGCTTGTGGACAGTTGCATTCCACTTTTTCATGCCTGAAACTGGCCGGGGCGTGCGAATGCCCGCAACGACATCTTCACCCTGTGCGTTGACCAAGAATTCGCCGTAGAAAACGTTCTTTCCCGTACTCGGATCGCGGGTGAAGGCCACGCCAGTCCCCGAGTCGTTGCCCATGTTGCCAAACACCATGGTCTGCACATTCACCGCAGTGCCGGGAAGACCTGAGATCTCATTGATCCGTCGGTAACTGATGGCCTTGTCACTCGACCAACTGCCGAATACTGCTTCAATTGCCAACTGCAATTGCTTCAGTGGATCTTGCGGGAATGGCTTGCGGGTGTGCTTCTTGACAATGGCCTTGTATCGCGAGCAAAGTTCCTTCAGCCCTTCGGCGGGCACGTCCGTATCATCAGTAACCTTGTACTTCTTTTTGACCTTGCCGAACTCTTGTTCGAACAAGTGATGGTGCACACCAAGCACCACGTCACCGTACATGTTGATGAGTCGGCGATAGGCATCCCACGCAAAGCGAGCATTGTCGGTTGCCAATGCAAGCCCTTCGACAGCGATATCGTTGAGACCGAGGTTCAAGATGGTGTCCATCATGCCGGGCATCGAGACTGCTGCGCCAGATCGAACTGACAGCAGCAGCGGATTTGTATCGGAGCCAAACTGCTTGCCTGTTTCGCGTTCGAGTCGCTTGACCGAAGCCTGCACGTCTTTCATCAGCCCCGCTGGCATTCGCCCACCCTTGGCAACATAAGCAGCGCACGTCTGGGTAGTGATCGTGAATCCAGGGGGCACGGGCAGTCCGATGGATGTCATGTCCGCGAGATTGGCCCCCTTGCCACCGAGCAGAGGCTTTTGGTGGCCTTTGCCTTCGGTCTTTGATCGGCCAAAGCAGTAGATCATCTTGGGACGGCGTGCAGCCATGTGGAATGCTCCTTACCCGTCGCGCTTGTGATGGCGTACAGGCGATTTGAGAAGCCCAGCAGTGTACCCGCACCGCCCGTACAGTGAGCGCCCCTATGATTGCCGAACCGTGACTGCGCCCACATACGAGAATATGGACATTTGGGCCTGCGCCAAAGCGGTCGATCCACTCGCGCCGCTGGTTGTGCTGCACTCCGCGGGCCATGGGCCTTGGTCATCCCGATCATTGTGCGCAGTACCTGAGGGGGTACTGCGAATCGAGTGCGGTGGCGCACGATGGATCGGCGACTCGCCACACCCCGCCGGTGTGCCCCCGAGTGATCCACTGGCAGCATTGGCCTGGGCAGATTCGGCACGCGACCATGCGACGTCTGTCACAGGCGCGCCAGCAGCGGGCGGTTGGGTTGCTGTCTTGCACTATGAGTTGGGGGAATTGCTTGAGCCGGCAGTATGCGGTGGAACGAGTCACAACGACGGTCACACTACACCGCTAGCAGACTTGCTGTGGTGCCCAAATGTCACCTGCGTACAAGGTGCAGCACTGCCCGGAGGCGAGCCCCTGCAACAGTGCGGACCCGCCCAATCGCAACCCTCGGCCGATGCTCACTTGAAGAACGTCGAGCGAACAATCGAGTACATCTGCGCAGGTGATGTGTTCCAAGCCAACATTGCTCGTCGCATCAGTGTTGACGTAGAGGGAAATGTGCTGTTGTGGGCGCAGCACGCGATCACCGCGAACTGCGCACCCTTTGGGGCATTCATTCGGCTGCCTGGAAATGGTGTTGCAGCCGATCGTGTCATTACCAGCGTCAGTCCGGAATTATTCTTGGATGTGACGACTGATGACGTCATTACCAGTCGGCCAATCAAGGGAACGGCTGGATCTGATGAGGCGGTTGCCCTGCTTGAAAGTTCTTCCAAGGACACCGCGGAGTTGCACATGATTGTGGACTTAGTGCGAAACGACCTGAGCCGTGTGTGTCGCCCGGGCACGGTTTCGGTTCGTGTGCCACGTGCTATCGAGACACACGCCACGGTGCATCATGGTGTGGCTGAAGTATGCGGACAGGTTCGTGATGATGTTGGTCTAGTTGATTTACTTCGCGCAACATTTCCCCCTGGTTCGGTAACCGGGGCACCCAAGATCCGGGCGATGCAGATCATTCGCGAGCTCGAAATGCATAGACGGGGGCCCTACTGTGGAGCTATTGGCTTGCTTGGCCCACATGGAGCGACCATGTTGTCGGTTGGTATTCGTACCTCAAGCGTGCACGGCACGCTTGACGGCGATCGCATTACTGGAACGTTGAACTATGGCACTGGTGGCGGCATTACCGCCCAGAGTGACCCTGCTGCGGAGGTCGACGAAACCAACGTCAAACTTGAGGCGCTGCGAAGTAGCTTGGATCGAATGTCTGTGGGGTAGTCGTTGGCCCGAGCGACAATCTGACCTTTACGCCGAATGACGCCGAGGATGCATGCCGTGCGCCGCGCGAAGCAACTGCTGAGACACCGTTCGGCGGTGTAGTGCATTGGCTGTGAAGTCAAAACTCATGCCAAGATAGATCGTGCGATCGCTCCGAACATGACTGTGCGCAACTCGGGCGGCGCAGGCCACTGGCGTCGACAACGCCGGGGGCAACTCAAACCGAAGCCACCACATAGCGTGGCGGCCAATGAGCCCCGCCTGAGCGTCGGGCACAGACAGTCCAACACCACCGCCGCCAAGATTGACAAGCTTGCCAGCGCACGGCGGTCCAACGGCAGGCAATGCCATAGCGTGATCTCCATCGGTGCCCGCGCGCCCATCCAGTTCATGAAGGAACGCCGCCCCGATAAGCCGTTCAATGGGTACTGCAGTGCTCGGATCCATCAATGGCCACAACGACACGTCGGGCAAGTCGATTTCAGCTGTCTCGATTCGATAGTCGGTTCGTCGCTGGCACCGCTGCACATTGACCGGCATAGCCAAACGCAAGGTGGTGGTACCTCGTGGCCCAGGTGCAACACCCAAACAGGTCGTTCGGAACATCCAGCGATTCTGTCCAACAGCCATCACGCCCACAAGCGATGTGCCCGCGGCGTACGTCACACGTTCACCAAGGGCAACAGGCGCTTCAACGTTGAGTTCGTCCGAGCCAATATGTAAGAGCCTTGCCCGTAAGAGCAGGTCTCGACCAGTATCCGAAGCGGTCGATTCGCCACTTATGCGGCGATCAATCGCCAATTCAATGGACCCACGACGGTCACAAATCTGCTCCAGACAGCGACGCCAACCAGCGGTTCTCGATCGTATTGCAGGCACGTTCATTCTCCCGACCCTGCTTTGTGTGCACCAGAGGGCCGTCGGTGTTGCATCGACGCACCCACTTGCAGCCTGAAGTGGCATTGACGACTTTCTGAAAAAGTCGCATTCCTTGCTTATCGCCAGCTGAATCCACTTCTCATGCACCCGATGGGTCCGAGAACACCAAGACCGCCCCTTGGGATTCATGTTTGGGTCCCGCCAACCCAGTTGTATCCGCAAGCAGTTGCAATGCCCCCATTGTCCATAACCGCATACGACGATCCGCCTCATCCACAAACGCGCTGCGGTCATCATCCGCGGCATCACGCAACGCAAACACCGCATCGCACGTGTCCCAGACCAACTGTTTGCCGTCATCTGCCACCCCCGAGATCCAATTGCCCTCGGTCAATTCAGGCCAGATGTCATGAGGGATATCGTCAATCACAATGACACCACCAGGACGAAGGAGCGCCCCCCACTTGTTCATGACTCGCGTCGCTTCACGCACATCGTGTAACAGGCAGAACGTGTTACCAACGCAACACACCATGTCGAATGACATGGGTGCCATGTCCAGCTGCCGCATATCACCCAGCACACACGTTGCCCCTGGTGCATTTTCGGCGCAGCACGCAAGCACTTGAGCATTGTCGTCCACTGCAACAACTTCAATCCCCGATTGAGACAACGGCGCAGTAATGCGCCCGGCCCCACACCCCACATCCAAGACGCGCTGCCCCTTTGCTCGATCTAGCAACCACTGCACTTGCCGCTGCGAGCGCTCATCGTCCAATGGCATTACGGCATCGAGTGGGTCTGGCATGTCAGGTTCCTCGACCACGGCGAAGCCCAAGTGACTTGGCCAATGCTGAGAGTTGTGCATCGATAGCCAATGCGGAAGTCTCATCCCCATGGCCAAAGCGCCGCCGATAGACGACATGCGACAACCACTCCAATGACTGGGCTGCCTCGGTATTGGTTGCCCAGAGGGTGCGAGCCCACGCCAACGGGGAACAGTGGCTGGGCTTTCCAAGACCGGCACGATCCAACAGCCGAAGTGTCTCTCCGTAAAATGCAATGCTTCGCAACCGAGGGTCGTGCACGCCCGATAGGCCCACCAGATTAGCCAGCACCCGCCGGCGTCGACGGCGACGAAACAATACGTACCCCCCGCCACCACACAGTGACACAACAACAATGAACCACACGGTGCCTACCGACCCAAAGCCGAAGAAAAGATCAAGACGCGTTCGCTGTTCACTGAACCAACGCCAACTGTCAGCGAGCCATTGCTTCCAACCAGGAAACACTGACTCTGCGAGCATTTGCTGCGCGCTTGCGTCATAGCCCAACACATCGCCGTACCACCACAACTCCAATGCTGATCGTAATCTTGCCCACTTGGCCATTAACGACTGATCGCCACTTTGCCCCTGAAAGATCGGCCCTGCCGATGGCGTTGCATCAAACGCCACCCAGACACCCGGTTCAGCAAGCACTTCAGACCAGGCATGGGCATCACGCTCGCGCACAATCCATCGCCCTTGCTCGTCACGATCAAATGCGACAAAGCCTGTGACAATTCGTGATGGAATGCCAACTGACTTGGCCAGTGCCGTGAAGCCAGCGGCAAAGTACTCACAGTGCCCAACGGGCTCCTCCAGCAAAAATCGAGTGACCGGATCTTTACTGAATTGAATCTCGTCATCTTGCCCGACCCGGGTCAAGTCGAGCGTGTACTGATACCGGCCGCTTCGCAAATATTCGACAAATGCTCGCGAGGCTGAATCAATCCAAGCCTTTCTGGACCGAGGGCTCGACGGCGCGCTAGAGGGCAATTGAGCTTCGGACAAAATGCGCTGCGCTAGTTGCAGCACTCTGGAATCAGACCACTCGGCCGACCCACGCATACCAAATGATGCTGGAATTGCCGCCGCATCCGCTTCTACGGAATACCGCATGGGCACGTTATTGGGCATAGACGCCACAACACCACGGACCTGATCCCAATCGACCCGAGTGCTTCGGTCAGCGCGAATCCGGCGAAGCCCAGCGGGAACTGGCAGGTATTTCATCTGCCTTTGCAGGTCAATTGTAAACGAGATAGGCGTCACGATTGGCGATGCGTCAAGCGTGGACCAGGTCGGCATGACCGGCACAGTTTTGACGAACGTGAAGTACGTTGGATGCCAGCCGCCTCGTCCGGTGTACTCCGACATAGTCCCGGTGCGCAATCGCAGCACACCACCAGATGGCGATGGGCCTTCAAGTTGTTCAACTCGTGCAACCTCAACGTCGGTAGACACAATTCTCGCACCGGAGACCAGATTCAATCGTTGTGATGTGCCCGCGGCGGTCCGTGCAATACCCGCTGCTGATGCTGTTGAAAGTTCAGGCGTTAACCCTCGCGGAAACAACAAGAACAGACCGGTTGCAACGGCCAACATCGCACAAGTATCAATGCCGACAACCATGGCTAGGTGCCGTCGTACACGAGGTCCCGCTGGCTGGGCACCTGTGGATCCCCCACGGGAGGAGCGGCCCACGGAGGCACGCCCATATTGCACCTGAAACAGCAACAACACGACGATCGCCAATGGAACCCACAACAGAAACACAACGCCGAATAATGCCTCCATCGACACCATTGCTGATACGGCAATCAATAGAAAGCTCAGCACGAGACGTTCCGCTTCATTCTCTATCGTTCGGCGCTCAAAGCACTTGATCACCGTCAGCCATAAGCCAAACGTCGCAATAGCCGGCAACGGATCGCTAGGAGCCATTGCAATGGAAACTCCGCTGAACCCGGCCGCCACCAACGTGCACAACAAGGACATTCGCCGAGACAGCACACGGCCCCGAGGCCCCTCTGTGACAAGCCGAGAGACGACGACAAGTCCACCACCTGCCAACAGCAACCACGGTGCATCCAACGCCACACAGATGCCCACGACGGACAACAACACAAGCGCTGCACCAGACCAACTAAAGAATCGATCTATGGTCATGTGGAGCCTCCACGCGACTGGGACTGGGAAGCAGCACGCCACGTGCGTGCGGATACATGCAATACCTCACCCAAGCCCTCCACCAGACGAATGCGGTCCGGTTGCACAACGACAACGCCGCTTCGCACACCACTCCGACGTGGCCCAGCAGATCTGACGCCATCCAGATCGATCAATGCAAGTGTCGTCAAAATTCGATCCAAGTGCAGCGATCCTCGCCGGGGATGATGATCACCAACGGACATGCCAAGCACACGCAGGCCGATTTCGTCGCCCGCGTCATGACCGGCCTGAACCAACGAAGCAGCAAGTTCTATCGCGGTTTCCTCAAGTTCTCTGGCGGTATTGACATTGGGCTCGTCAAGATCTTCTGTGGGCAATCGAAGATCCAACACAACCTGTATGCGCGGCGGCTGGGGTCGCGTACGCTCAAGGGCAACGAGCGTGTCCTGATGCGCACTGATGCGCCACGCGATATCACGCAATCGATCACCTGGACGAGCCGGTCGTGTACCGAACCACTCTTCCCCTTGTCCGCGGTATCGCCCCGACCGTGGGCCGTCCAACCCGGCACCATTGGCCGCACGCAGAATGGTTGCTGAGATTGGGCGAGTTCGCGGATGCACCACAATTTCACGACGTCCACCAACAACATTTTGCGATCGATGCAATCCAAATGGAAACGACGTGCCCAGCCTCGCGCCCGCTAGCACCAATCGGCCTCGCTGAAGGGGCCGAAGATGCAGATCACCGTGGACGGTGTCGCCCGGGGCAACATGCAAAATCCACGCCGCTTGTTCGACCTCGACAGCGGGCCCTTCCAACTGCTCGTCAATACCAACAGAGAGCGCAGGTATCCAGTGTCGCTGCGTACGGCCGACGCTGTACCGGATACGCATTGACTCACCAACGCGACCGTTACTGGGCAACAACCGCCGAACCGACACGCCCCGCAGCGCCAATCGAGGCATGATCAACCCGACAATCGCCGCTGCGACAACAAGCACCATCAACAAAATCAGCAAGTTGTTGCCACGAAGCACCGCCGGCGGCGCAACGAGCACCAATGCCAGCAAAAAGGCTAGAACAGGCCGAACCGTGGGCACACGTTGCGCAAGCATGTATCGAGGATACGAGGCCCTTGCCTGATCAGTTGGATTCTCAGCCCACCGAAGTGGTGTTTGTGCCGTCGTCTGCGACGTCAACAGGCTCTGCATCCGCATGGACGACTGTGCCCTGCTCGGGGCCAGCTACCGCATTGGTGGCTTCTTCTGGCGAGTCGTCACCCGTAGCCACCTTGTCGGAGATGGACCGACGACGGGCCAATCCCTCCACCTCAGGCAGATCGTCAAGCGATCCAAGCCCAAAGATCCGTAGGAAGTCACGGGTAGTGCCGTACAGCATGGGCCGCCCAAGTTCTTCGGCGCGGCCTGAAATTCTCAGAAGCCGCCGCTCCATCAAGCCTCGCAGCACCTCACCACAGGCTACGCCTCGAATCGCTTCCACCTCAGCACGCATAACAGGCTGTCGATAGGCAATGATGGAAAGTGTTTCAAGCGCTGCTGGCGACAACTTGTGTTGGGTTCGTCGCTCTGCTGCTTGTTCAAGCACATTGGCAACCTCGGGTGTTGTCTGCATACGCCAGCCACCAGCGACGCGGCGCACACGTATGACGTGCCCGCCTGACTCGTAGGCGTCGTTGAGCTGTTCGATAGCTGATTCAATGTCCGCTGCTACCGCATCGGTCGCAAGACCAAGGCGTGCTGTGGACAGCGCCCTTTCACTTGTCAAGAGCACGGCCTCGACCCGCTTGTGAACATCTATGGATGCACTATCGACACCAGCGTCTTGGGACGGCGCACTGTCGACTTCGGGCTGGTCGCTATCGGCGGAAGTTGTTGCCGGCTCAGGCACGATCTTCGATGGCCCCGTCGTCTTCTAGAATCTCATCGGGCAACAACGTCAAGACGCCAGCATTGACGTGCGCAAACCCGCCTCGTGTGCGCATCGTGCGTGGACTGTCGCCTTCGATTCGAAGTTCGCCTTCACGCAACCGCGACAGAATTGGAGCCATGTTGGCCATCACGCCATATTGGCCGTCCCACGCAGGAAACGAGACGTACTCGGCCTGCCCTTCAAAGGCAGCTCCCGATGGTGTAATGACGCGGCAATCAAATGGCATGGCCATGGGGTACGACTCCTGGAGCGTTGAGCCCCTAACACTGATGCCTCTACGAGTGAGGCTTGCCCGCGAATTGTAGCACTGACCACCGGCCTCTGACACCCAATGAAGGCGGTTACGCCTTGACAAAGCCGGTTTTTGACCATATCATCCATACTTCCGGAGATACGGGTATATGCCCTTTGGCTGCCTAGAACGGCTGCACCTTAAGCCGCCCCCCACTGCCGCAAATCCTTGGACCACATTGGAGACGCACCCCATGACCGCCACTGCGACAAGTTTCATGTCCACCGGCCTTGCTTTACTCAATGACCTGCCTCGAAAGGTTGTTGAGTTGACCGAGTCATCTGTCACCTTTGGCCGCAAAGAGATGGACATCGCTGAGCACGAGATGCCAGGCCTGATGGCCCTTCGCGCCAAGTACGGCACAACCAAACCCCTCGCGGGTGCTCGAATTACTGGCTCGCTGCACATGACAATCCAGACGGCTGTGCTGATCGAAACACTCGTCGAACTGGGCGCAGAAGTTCGATGGGCAAGTTGCAACATCTTCTCGACACAGGATCACGCCGCAGCAGCAGTCGCAGCAGGCCCTAAGGGCACCTATGACAACCCCCAAGGCGTTCCTGTCTTTGCTTGGAAGGGCGAGACACTCCAGGAATACTGGTGGTGCACATTCCAAGCACTCAACTGGGGCGAATGTCCCCAGACGGGCAACATCCTCGGCCCCAATTTGATTCTGGACGATGGTGGGGATGCCACAATGCTCGTGCACAAGGGCGTTGCATTCGAACGTGATGGCAGCGTGCCCGCAGCGGACACCGCCGACAACGACGAATTCGCCATTGTGCTGCAATTGCTCGGCGATCTTGCCCAAGCCAAACCAGGCATGTGGGCTGCATTTGGCGAAGCCATCAATGGCGTTTCGGAAGAAACCACTACTGGTGTTCACCGGCTGTATCAAATGGCTGAAAGTGGTGAATTGCTCTTCCCCGCTATCAACGTCAATGATGCAGTCACAAAGAGCAAGTTCGACAACCTGTACGGCTGCCGGCACTCATGCGTCGACGGGATCATGCGAGCAACCGATGTGATGCTCGCAGGCAAGGTTGGACTGGTCTGCGGTTACGGCGACGTGGGCAAAGGCTGTAGCCAGAGCCTGCGATCACAAGGCTGCCGTGTACTCGTGACTGAAGTCGACCCCATCTGCGCCCTGCAGGCCTGTATGGAAGGCTTCGAAGTCGTTCGCCTCGATGACGTCGTTTCCGAGATTGATGTCTTTGTGACAACGACAGGCAACTTCAACATTATCCGTGCTGATCACATGGCACAGATGAAACACAACGCCATCGTGGGCAATATTGGCCACTTTGACAACGAAATTGACATGGCTGGTATGGAAGCCAACAAGGACGTCGAAAAGATCTTCATCAAGGATCAGGTACACGAGTGGAAGTTTGCCGACGGCCATAGCGTCATCGTGCTTGCGGAAGGTCGCCTACTGAACCTTGGGTGTGCCACAGGCCATCCCTCGTTCGTCATGAGTGCCTCATTTACCAATCAAGTGCTTGCCCAAATGGAATTGCACGCCAACCATGACGCCTATGCAACCGACGACGTGGTCACACTGCCCAAGAAGCTCGATGAAATGGTGGCCCGACTGCACCTGGACCAACTCGGCGCGACCCTCACCGAGTTGACGCAAGAACAGGCCGACTACATCAGCGTGCCCGTCGA
>JABAAC010000076.1 GCA_014238965.1 Phycisphaerales bacterium
GGTCATGGCGAGAATCTTCAGATCAAGTAACACCGAACGATGATCGACGTACCAGACGTCGAGATCAAATCGCTCGGGCCAGGCAACCGCATTGCGGCCATTTACCTGCGCCCATCCGGTTATTCCCGGGCGCACCTCATGTCGGCGAGCTTGATGCTCGTCGTAGAGCGCAAGATACTCGGGGAGCAGTGGCCGTGGCCCGACAAAACTCATGTCGCCGCGAAGCACATTCCAGAGTTCGGGCAATTCGTCCAAGCTTGTTCGCCGAAGCAGACTTCCCAGTCGTGTCAGCCGCGCCGCGTCATCATCATCGCCCAGGGCCATGGTTCTGAACTTCAGTAGCGTAAAAACAATGCCGTGGCGACCGGGTCGTTGCTGTCGAAACAGAACCGGCCAGCCCATCCCAAAGACAATCAACAAAGACAGGGCTGCCAGCAAGGGCAACAGCACGACCAGCAGCAACAAGCTGGCCATGATTTCCACGGCTCGAATCATTCATTCCACTCGCCTGCAGGGAGACTCACGACGACGTGCCCGACGCACGCTTTGGACAGCGGTAGACGTACTCTGCCCAGCAGTTCTTTAAAACAATTGACGGCATTTTCGAGATGCTCTTGTGTGGCCCCCTTGGCGCAGTTGGTCCAATTCTCGCCGAACTCAAAGTGGTCTTCCTTTGACAAGCCTTTCGCTTGGACGTGCTTTTGTGTCACTTCAATGCTCCACTTTTAACTTGCCTATCAGTCCTTGCCTGAGGCTTGTACCAAGTCCCCTCCGGTGGCAAGATACCAAATTACCCATGTGCTCCAGCTTAAAGCGCCAGGGCGTTGCAAATGTCCGCCGCAACTGTTCTTGCGTCGAATCGTCGTTCAGCAATTCGACGGCTCTCGGCTCCCATGCGCTCACGACAGTCGTGATCGCTGCACAGTTCGAGCATCGCGTCAGCCAACGCTCGTGGATTTCGTTCTGGCACAAGCAGTCCATTACGTCCAGGCTCGACGGTCTCTCGGCACCCTCTGGCGTCAGTGGTAAGGATTGGCCGCCCCATGGCCATGGCCTCCAAGGATGAGTGTGGGGTGCCCTCATGCCAACTTGGCAGGACATAGACGGAGGATTGGCTTATGGCATGGCGGACAGCATCTATTCCCTCAAGATGCCCGAGGTACTCGATCTCGCCCCGACTCACGGCCAAGTCGACGTCGCCGCGATCGACTGCATCGTTGCCGGTCTCGAACATGCCTGCCAGTCGGATGGTGACCTCAGGCCGTTCAAGCTTGATCAGTCTTGCAGCTTCCAGATACTCGTAGACACCTTTGGACCGAAGAAGTCTGGCCAGCATGAGCATAATGGGTTGTTCAGGAAGCGGTACCACTGCAAAGGTGTCGATGTCGACGCCTGAGCCAGCGGTCATGGTGATTTGATCAGATGCTCCAATGACACCTACTGACCGCAATGACTCCAGATCGTCCGGGTTCTGAACGAACACCCGATCGGCGCGCCTACACGCAGTTCGCAGCAAGCGTAGGGCGATGCGAGTCGTGCCGCCGCTGCCAAGCAGCACTCGACCAAGGCCGGTCATCATGATCGCGACTCGAGTTCCACGCGGCGCGGCCATCGCGCCAAAGACATTGGGCTTGAGTGTATACGTGAGCAATAGATCTGGCTTGGTGTGTCGCATTAGCCTCCGAAGCCGCCGCAAGAGCAACAAATCACTCACGAGTGCTGTGCGATTCCGGGCGAATGGGACAGGCAGGAAGGACACGCCAATATCAGCCATGGCGACTTCCGCGTCATAACCATCTTCGGGAGGCGTTGCGGCTAGGACCTCGTGCCCACGCGCCACCATTTCGCGGAGCATGGGCGCCCGAAAAAACTCCAGCGATGGAGCGTAACTGCCAAGCACAAGCACTCGACTCATGCTGGCCTACTCCGTTCCGCAATCAAATCAGTCCAAAGTGACTCATATCGTCGAGCCATCGAGACCAATGGGAATCGCTTGATGATGGATGCTCGATCACGCGCTACCATTGCCGTGCGATCAGTTTGGGACATGCCAGTGATCGTCGCGATCA
>JABAAC010000134.1 GCA_014238965.1 Phycisphaerales bacterium
ATGCACGGTGATCGCCTGATCATCAGGCACTTTGAAACGAATGACGTGCGGCCTGTCTTCGTTGAGATACTGCTCTATTTTCGAGGCGTCAAGCTTGAGCGAAGCGCGATCGTATCGATACGGCACTTTGTTGGCACGGGCCTGTTTTCTCGCAGCGGCAAGTTCATCTGGCGTTTCAAAGGCCGGATACGCAAGCCCGGCATCGATCAGCCGCTGCATGTGCTGTGCATAAATGTCCAATCGCTTCGACTGAAAATACGGGCCGGTTTCGCCCCCTCCCGATGTGCCGTGCTGAGGGCCTTCATCCCAATCAATCCCCAGCCATTCCATCGCCTCAAGAAAACCCAGTCCCGCTGCGGCTGACGAGCGCTTTTGATCCGTGTCTTCGATTCGCAGAAGAAATTGGCCTTTGTTGGCTCGGGCGAATGCCCAACAAAACAGCGCGCTTCGAGCTCCACCAACGTGTAAATCACCGGTGGGGCTTGGTGCAAATCGAGTTCGAATCAGGTCAGCCACGGATGATCACATGGGCTCCTCATGCCCTCTTGCTCGTTTCACAATGAGATCCCATGGACCTGAACACAAGTACAGCAGAAAGACGGCCGCAATGGTCTCTTGTAACCACAAGACCGCCAAGCACAGCAGAACCGCAACACGCACCAAGTAGCCAAATGAACGCGACACTCTGAGATATCGATTCGCCAAGTGTTTGTAAGGCACAGTCGAGACCATCATGATAGCCGCGAGCAAGGCAACGAACGGCAGCGCGATCGCCATGAGCCCAACCATGAGCGACAGTGCACCACTAGGCGATTCCAATGAGACCGCAGCAAGATGTTCATGCATCAGCACAAGGCCCACCACTGCCCCAGCAGCACCAGGTGTGGGCAGGCCGCGGAATGACAAGGTGTCACCAAGCCGACCGCTGGCTGTCTCCACATTGAACCTCGCCAAGCGCAAGGCTGCGCAGCACACGTAGATGGCGGCGATCGCCCAAGTCACTTTGCCCAGCGTAGTCGCTGTGTCCGGATTGACAATTGAACTAATACCCTCAACTCCGATGTACTGGCTTGCAACATGCAGCGTGATGAATGCAGGCGCAACACCAAACGTAACGAGATCGGCCAACGAGTCGAGCTGCCCACCCATTTCCGTCACGCCGTCAGTTAAACGCGCAACCGATCCATCAATAGTGTCAAAGAATGCGCCGAGCAAAACGAGGACTGCGGCAACCGTCAAACTACTCCAGCCCCATGGCCCGGCGATTGCCTCGCCAGCGATAACCGGCTTGGCGGCAAAGTGAATGGCCGCAAAACCTGCAACTAAGTTGCCCAAGGTGAATAAGGTCGGCCACACGCCAGTGGGCCCCAACTCACGCAGCCGACGACGACGGCCGCGGCGACGAGTCGGTGGAGCAGACTCAGGGCGATCAGCCTGAGGAAGGCCAGCGTCAGCGGGCTCAGTCAACTGCGGTTCATCGGACTGGGCTTGCAAGCGCATCGACGAATGCTAGCAGGCCGCTAGCCATCTCCGGACTTGTGGAATCGTGGGCGAAACCCCACAACAGTAACCCCAGACCCAACCATGAGACTGCTCACGGGCCCCGGCATCACCTGCGCCCCCATGGGCAGTGGAAATTGAGCGCCACCGGGCACCATCAATAATGCCTGAACTGGCAACAAAAGCCGCTCACGGCGACACCCGTCAGGCATATCCAACCGTACATCGACAACGGCCGCTTCACCGGATTCCATGCTCAATGGCCAGCCTCGCACATGCAGCCCGCACTCGCTGGTCTGCATTGCTGTTGCCCAACGAACTGGAATTCCTAACCATGTGACGCGAGGTGTACTTGAGGGATGAAGCGAACGTAGCAAGGAATCAAGGACTGTGGAGTCAAGGGTGATGACTTCCAGCCCCCGCGCCCATTCTGCCGTTGTCGTATCACGCTGCCCTCCTGCTGCCACGATCGCCTCATGAATGTCCGCAGTGGAAGCATCTAATGTGACAACGATCATCTCAACACCCGCGCCACGAATATGAGGTGCAATTGGCGAAGCCAAATGGACTCCAGGTGGCCGTGCAGCAAAACGCTGCTGTGGCGTTTGAGCTTGTTGACCGCGTGAACCCTGTGCGCTGGCGCAGCCCAATTGCACAAGCGCTGCGGCGATCATACAGACTCGAATCAAACAAGAACCGTTCACAGACAAGCACTCCATCGCCTTGCACCCACCACTCTCACGGCGGACATCGGGGTCAGACACTACCGCCAACGATTGAATTCAATGCATCGATCAATTGCCGCACACGGCCCCAATCACGCTTGGTGTGCACGAAGGACAAACGCGTCAACTCCAAATGATCCGTCTCGCCTGGCAGCGGCCCAGACTGTTTCATGACACCCTCGTCAACGAGGTCAGCGTAGTCAGCATTCACCGATGCGAGTTGGTCATCACTGAGTGCTTCTTGAAGTCTGATTGCATAGCGAGGCCCAACGTATCGAGCTGAGTGATACCGCCGATAGAACTGCACGACGTGCTCAACAGCCTGCTCTGGCGTGGGTGCGATGTGCAGAAGAGACAGATCTTCCGCTGAAATCCATCCGTTATCGCACAGATGCTGTTTGACCCAGTCCAGCCAGTCACTCCAGTAGTGTCCCCCCTGCCCTTCCAGCAGCACAACGGGCACGATGCCGCTCTTTCCCGTCTGAATGAGCGTGAGGCACTCGAATAACTCATCTTGCGTGCCGAATCCACCCGGGCAAACCGCAACCGCATCTGCGTGTGCCATGAACATCAGTTTTCGAGTGAAGAAGTACCTGAAGGAAATCAGCTTTGGGTCGCCTTCGATGACTGCGTTGGCGGTGGTTTCAAAGGGCAATCGAATACGTAATCCGAATGCTCGTTCCCGACTGGGCCCCTCGTGCCCTGCCTTCATGATGCCATCGCCCGCACCGGTAATGCTCATCCACTCACGAGTGGCCATAAGCCGTGAAAATTCGCGAGCCGCCTCGTAGTCCGGATGCGACTCTGGCGTTCGAGCTGAGCCATAAATTGCAATCTTGCGGACTCCACGCCATGCGTTAAACACAACCCAGGCATGACGCATTTCCCGAACGGCCCGACTTACCAACCGCATTTGTCCTTCGTCACTGCCGTCGAGCGCAAGTCGAATTGCTGATCGAACAAGATCTTCAACATGACGTCGATCCGTGACATCGACCTCGGGCAAGATTGATTCAACAAATGTTTCCGTTCGGCGACGAAGCCCCTCTGGAACGGCAGCCCCTTGATGATGGCCTAGTGCCCCTAGGGAGTCGGATGACGATGGATGCGGTGTATGGTCTGCGCTCATGGACCACGCAGTCTACCGCTCAGACAGGCCCGGCAGCGCGATGATGTCTACATCGGGGTCTAGGAGCGATCCTGTAACACTGATTTCGTAAAACTGGTCTTGCATCAGTCCAATGATGTCGCTCAACACCAGCCAGCCGCCCCTTGGGCGAAGGCGAATATCCACGGACATGGTGGCCCAATCGAGCGTGCCCGACCCGAGCATGCTGAAAGCTGCGATGTCGCCAGATGATGCCTCGAGCACGATGTCATCGAGCACCGCTTGATCCCCATCGATGTGAAACTGCACATCGGCGTAATCAATGCCCTCCACAAGTGGTGTAGACAAGTGCAGCAACTGCTGCAATCCAACAGCCAAAGGCAATGGCCCCAGATCACCTTCGACGATTCGAAACTGGCCTGAACCCAAACGCGTCGCGGGCGCTCCAAATGCGCCGCGCAGCCGTAGTGACGAATCGACTCGTCCCGTTGCGACATGGGAATCGGCTTCAGTGTGTGGAGCAGCGGATACGCTTGCACTGGACATCGACTCCAGCCGCGCCCCGGCCAGCACTACGTTGATCATCCACGTTTCGTCTACTGGACTGACGCTTCCCTCCACAACCAATCTGCCCTCAGCCAACGTGCCCGCAAGCCCTTGCAACTGAATGACACCATCCTCATCGGAAACCAGAACCCCGGTCAAATGCTGTATTGCCAATGGACCCAAGAAACCATCGGCATCAAGTACCTGCAATTGAAGTCCAGTTGGATCATCGCCTCGTAATTCCACACCAAGGCGAAGGCGGCCGTTGACCTTGTCCAGTTCCACCCCCGCGTCAAAACGCACATCACTCAGCGCAATATCAGCCTGAACGATGCCTGTTGGGGATGCATCCAACTGTTGCAATTCGATTCGCCCCTGTGAAATTCGACTGCCGCCATCGTCATCAAAGCCTATCGCTCGAAGCGTCGATCCAACCTGCGAACCACCCATTGCAGCAACAAGCGAACTATCAAGTGAGCCATCCATTTCGAAGCGGCCTTGCAATGAGGCAGTCTCCCAATCGGCTGTGCCATCGAACATGGCAGATGTGCCGTCGCTTGCACGCACAGTCAAGTTGTCGATGGACATACCCGCATCATTGATGTCCAACACGCCAGCCTCAACTACGGCCGAAACACGACGCCCGCCTCGCGTCAGGGCAAATCGCTCGGGGCGAACATCAAGTCTCCAAGTGTCAGCACTAATCAATGCTTCTAATTGCGCCGTTCCAACTGGATCCAAGTCTGCCCAAACTGCGCCAATTCGACTTCCCGCGATAGCGTTGAGAAGATCCCCGGCCAATGGCGTTCCTAGATCGATATTGAAGCCTTCGATGCGCATGTCCGTTGCCCCTGAAGCAACCCGACCATCCACAGAGAGTCGACCGAGCGAACGATCTTTCAATTTCACGCCTATGCCCATGGCCCCAAACCGCACCGCGTCTCCCGCCAATTCCAATGTGCCGGCAAACTGAGTCAGGCTTACTGGCGGATGCATCCCCTGCAGACTGACTCGTGCATTGCGAATGCTCCCGTGCAGTCCATGCTGGGTGTGCAGCGTGCCTTCGATATCGAATCGACCCGATGGATCCCATCGATGCGCAATATCTTGAGCGAGAGAGCGATCCGACTCTGGCAACAACTGTGCTACCCATTCTCCTACGCTTAAGGATGTGCCCCTGATACGTGTCTCGCCTTGTCCCGGAGGTGCACCGGAAAGTTCCAATGATCGCTCGCCACTGTCAATTCGAAACTCTTTGAGCGATACCGAATCGCGATGCACCTCAATCGTGCCGTTCACTTTGCAGTCGTGCGCGTCAAGCAGGTCCTTGAGCGACACACTCTCTGCAACGGAGAACCCAGCTGCATCGCCCAGACCTTGGCGAATACCAACCAAAATTGTAAATGTCGATGGAACCGCAGTGGTGAGCTGGACCTGCGCATCGAGGTCGAGCATGCCTGTGAGATTCGTTTCGTACAGCAGCTTGCCCCCCTCGGGAGACAACGCTCGAACTGCTTCGCGCAAAGCCCCGGTGATGGGCTGGCCAAGTACACGCAAACCAACGGTTGCCATGAACTGAGGCGCCTGGGCATTCACTTCCAAAGGCGGGAGTTGCATAGCCACGTCGATATGACCAACCACGCCGTCTGGAGTCCGCAAGCCAACACCAACACCGGCCTCGGACCGCAAAGTCAAAGCCCCCTCGTGCCAATCAAAGTGGCCTTGATTCAACAGCACAGGCCAAGGAAACGCATGCCACTGGAGCTCGAGTCGATCGAAACTAATACGACCGGAAATATCAAGGGGCTTGTCATCACTTCGGCCAATATGCAAATCGAGATCTACTTCGTCACCAAACGTTCTATGCACCGTGCTCGCGCTGAACTCACTGCCAGATATCGGCAGATCACGCTCTGGGGGCAACACATCACGCAGCGCCTGTGCCGCAACATCCGGCATTGCACTCAGGAATACACCATCAATGGGAACGTTCCGAGCTGTGATATTCAAGTCAATACCATCACCGTCTGAGGCTTCAACTTGCCCATCAATAGAAATCGTGCTGCCCATTCGACCATTGGCGTGCAAACTGCGAACGTACACTGTGTCAAGATCAAAGTCGATATCAGCATTCAGGCCTGTCAGTGGATAAGGAAACTGCTCGTAGGCCCCGCGCGCATCTTCTATGGTTACCACCCCCATTACTTCAACCGGTGCCCCCGCACCGGAATGCGACGCTTGCAGTCGAATACTCGCGCTCCCGGACTGCACACCGAACAGTTCCAGAATCCGCGCGGTGCGCCGCGGCAGGACAACTGGCTCACCCTGAGCAAACTTAAAGCGATCGGCGGTCAACCGAAGCGTAAAGGCAACTGCATCGATCGCCGACTCAATGTCCTTGGCCTCAGCAAGCGTTTCCATAAGAGACTCAATTTCCAGATCAACCGACCAGGGCACTGCCACGCTGGATCCATCGGGGCCAACCAAATCCCCTCGAAGCGTGGACACTGTCAACTGGTCGCCCTCAAATTCAATTCGTCCACCATCTACGCGCATTAATGGCGCCGATGCAGCTCTCGACAACTGGCCACTTTTGAATGAAGCCCAGAAGCCTCGCTCATCTCGAAGACCAAACCAATCTGGATCCAGACGCAGCGAAAGAGCATCAAGTGACAGCACCGCATGCACCGGCCGTGAGTGCTGGAACTCCATATCGAAGAGTGGCACTTCGCCCTCTAAGTCGAGCGTCTGAAGCGCTGACTGTACGGCGGGGAATGGAAGCAGTCCACGGGTTTCATCGTCGAGACGCAAGCCGCTTGCTTCCAGACGTCCCGACCCGTTGGCGGTCACATCCTTCGCCTTGAGAATGAGCCCTTGGTCTACACCTAACTGAACCAGTTCGCCATGCATTGTGCCGTCAGCCTGGCCATCGAGGCGGCCCGAGAAGACGGCTTCGCCAGTTTGGGTAAACACATCGCGTTCAAACAACCCAACGACGAGTTCTAGTCGCTTCACGATGATCGATGGCGGCGCATCAATTGAGCTTGCTGCGGCGGTACTTTGATCTGGATCATTCACCTGGAGCGCTGCAAGATTCAATCGACTCTCTGGAACACCCGTCTCCCCAGCTACGAGCAAGCGTGCCGTCTCAATGTGAATTGACTGAACGATTGATGCAGATGTAACGACGGCAGACCCAGACACTTCAACATACGCGCGACCGATGGTGAGCACCTCAGCCGCCTCCCCATCTATCCCAGGCGCCAGAAGACGAATGTCATCAAGTTGTAACTGACCGTCGTTCCATTCAATGCCGCCAATCGTCACAGCCCCACCCAGAGTGTCGCTGAGTCGTTGCTCAAGCGTGCCTCGCAACACACCTGGCCACGCCCATAGCAACACCACGGCCAAGAGCGCAAGTACGACAGGCGCAGCAATGCCAATGGTCAAATAGAGTCGTCGACGTCGGGGTGTCTTGATCATGCCAGAGGTCGCTGGCCGGATTGTAGAGGCTGCCACACGCCAGACTGAGCCTGACGGGACACCTAGCACTACCATGAGCCACAAATGAGCAACCTTCAAGTGGCACTGACGGGTATGACAGGCTTCATAGGCCGATCGATCGCATCATTGCTCAAATCAAGCGGACACGACGTGCAGGGATTGGTCCGTCCGGGCCGCGAATCCGCGGCCGAGGACCTCGACGCAACAATTGTCAAGGGCACCATGGAGGACCGCTCGGCACACTCGTTGCTGCTGGATGGCGCAGATGTCCTGATTCATAACGCTGTGGACTGGCAAGTGCTCAAGTCCGGCGATCTCCCAGGTCATTTAGATGTCAATTTGACCGCTGGTATCGAGTTGCTCGACGCTGCTGCCTCCAAAGGCTGCCGCATTGTGCTCATCAGCACCGTCGCTGTGCACCACCACATGCTGGAACATTGGAACGGCGAGGTCGATCACATGCACCCCTCTAGGCCCGGCTCGCTCTACGGAGCGCTCAAGGCGGCCCTTGAGGCTCATTGCTGGGCATTACATACACAATCGGGGACACCTGTCTCAGTGCTGCGGCCCTCGGCCGTCTACGGGCTAGACCCCAATCACAAGAGAAGCGTCGGCTGGAAAATGATCCAGCACCTGCTCGCCGGGAAGCCCTTCCCTCGCAAAGGCGGCGGCAAGTTTGTGCATGTCGATGATGTCGCTGCATGCATCAGCGGTGCTGCGACATCCACAAGCCAAAACTTTCGCATTCATCATCTCGTTGACTGCTATGCAAGGTGGTCGGACTGGACGGCAATGGCGACCGAAGCACTACACCTTGACATGGCAATTGATCACGACATGCCATTGAGGCCTCGCAATATGTTCAAAACAGATGATGTCCAACGTGATCTAGGCGTCTCCATGTGCCGCGGCCATGATGGCATCCGCGCACACATTGATGAGATGATCCGCGTTCAGCGCGGCTCGCCATGACCGCCACTCGTCTCGGCGGCAAATGCACTTTCCGCAAGGTCGATTGCACGTGAGAGCGACGCAGCCTTGGCAATAGTCTCCTCGTATTCACGCTCCGGAACTGAGTCAAGCACAACTCCCGCTCCAGCTTGCAGGTGATACGTCCATGGTGGACCACGCCGAGGCGTCGGCACAACCATGGTGCGCAAGGCGATGGCCATATCCATGTCGCCATTGAGTGACACACAACCAATGCCACCGCCAAAGGGGCCACGGCGGGTGGGCTCAAGTTCATCAATGATCTGCATTGCTCTGATTTTAGGCGCGCCGCTGACGGTGCCAACAGGCAAGCTGCGCTGAAGCGCATCCCATGCATCAAGCCCATCTCGAAGCGTGCCTTTGACCGTCGAGGACAAGTGCATGACGTGGCGGTACCGCTCCACATCCATAAGACGCTCAACCTCTACTGTTCCGGGCTTGCACACGGTGCCAATGTCATTCCTAGCGAGGTCCACAAGCATGGAGTGCTCGGCGCACTCCTTGTCATCGGTTCGCAATTCAGTTTCGAGCGCCGCGTCCGCTTGTTCGTCAGCCCCTCGCCTCCGTGTGCCTGCCAGTGGCCTGCTGAATACGGTCCGGTCGTCAACTCGACAGAGAATCTCTGGACTTGATGCGATCAGAATTGCACCAGGCCCCTGCATATAGATCATGTACGGGCTCGGATTGACGACGCGCAACGTTCGATAGACCGCAAATGGATCAACCTCAACCTCGCGCTCGAGTCGCTGCGAGGGAACCACTTGGAAAATGTCACCAGCACGGATGTAGTCAATACAGCGCTCTACGCCCTGCTCAAACTGCGACTGTGTCATGTTGCAGTTCACCGGACGCGTGCCCATGGCCGAGGGATCAAGATCCAACCGTCCCGGCGGCAATGCCACGGCATCCGATTGCACCCGATCGACCAAGGCATCCAAATGATCCATGGCGTCTTGCTCTGCGGCTTTGGCTGATGATGCCGCAGCTCTGTCAGCCCACCGCACAGCCGTCAATGTCTTGTCAACATGATCGAAAACAAGCACCTCTAGGTAGAGGCCCAGATGCATGTCGGGAATGCCCCTGTCATCAACCGGCGCGCGATCAAAGCCAACCGCGTCAGGTTCTAGCCACCGCACCGCGTCGTACCCAATCCACCCACACCATCCACCAGGAAACCACGGTCCCGGCGGAGGCGCAATGGTGGCATCTGCCAAGACGCTTCGGACGGAGTCCAGTGGATCGTCGCACAGCCCTGCCTGCAATACCTCGCCAGTGGCATCGCGGTGTTCGGTGCTGTGCCCATGCACCGTGACCGTCCGGCTTGGTCGAGCGCCAATGACGCTGTAGCGGCCCACGGTGCCACCTACCTCAACGGACTCCAATAGGAAACTAGGAGCAAGCCTCGTGTCGCCCGATACCAATCGTCGATAGGCCAGCACCGGCGTCAGCTGATCGGCCAACACACGCCGCGTTACGGGAACAAGATCAAGTGCCGGGGCCATGTCTCGAAGTGTAGGGCTTTCACAGGGTCCGGTTCTGCTCTACTGTCGCTTCTGATCCATCATGTCAACCACAGCCACGCCGATCATCGACCTGCAAAGCCTGTTCCGCGACTACCTTCGCGACGATGGCAGTCTCATGGTTCGCGCCCTCGATGATGTCAATCTTTGCATCGAGGAAGGCGAATACGTCAGCATCATGGGCTCTAGTGGATCGGGCAAGAGTACCTTGATGAATATTCTGGGCTGCCTTGACCGCCCCACGGACGGCCGATTCCTTCTTCGTGGACAAAACGTCGCGAACTTGGGCGACAATGAGCTGAGTTTTGTGCGCGGACGAGAAGTTGGCTTTGTCTTTCAGAGTTTCAACCTCATCACTGAGTTAACCGTATTGGAGAACGTGGAAGTGCCACTGTTCTACCGCGGCGTACATCGCAACAAACGCCACGAACTCGCAAGAGCCCAACTGGAACGTGTCGGCCTTAGGGATCGTATGGACCACCGTCCAAATCAGCTCTCAGGCGGGCAGCAACAGCGTGTCGCCATTGCCCGTGCGCTTGTGGGGGACCCCTCACTCCTGCTCGCCGACGAGCCCACTGGCAACCTTGATTCGACTACTGGCGAAGCCATCATCAACCTCATCGAGGAATTACACGCCGAAGGCCGAACAGTCATCATGGTGACCCATGACGACCAACTCGCTGCTCGTGTCCAACGCGTCATCAAACTTCGTGACGGCCGAATTGACGTCGATCGAATAAACGACTGAATTGGAGTTGAACACGTATCATCGTGGCCAACGTGCGAGTGATTGGAATCGATCCCGGCCTCAAACGAACCGGCTATGGCTGTATTGAAGCGGCCCCCGGCGGCGATGTCATGATTGAAGCAGGCGTCCTGCGTATTCCTCCGGGACCCAGTCTCGCCCACCGGCTCGCTGCATTGAATACTCCACTTCGTGCACTGTTGCTCGAACTTCAGCCAGACCGTGTCGTTGTGGAGTCGGTGTTTGCGCATCGAATTCGTGGACACACTGCCATGCTCATGGGCCATGCACGTGGTGTCATCTTGCTCGCAATCGCAGACGCGGGCCTCGACGTTGTTGAGATTGCCCCCGCTGAGGTAAAGAAAGCCGTCACGGGGTCAGGTCGAGCCGACAAGCAACAGGTGCAGCATGCTGTTGCATCGCAGTTGAATCTTGCTGAGATTCCTGAGCCATCAGATGCCGCCGATGCCCTTGCGCTTGCCCTATGTGGGCTGCGTCGCTTTAACGATCCAATCGAGTCCTGAGAATGAGCGTAACCGCCGTGCCCACGGGAGGCATGCGATCACCTGCCGCTTCCCACAGCACATCTTGAACATCGAGTTGATGCGGCAAAACTTCAGGCCAACCAAGAACTTCATCGCCGAACGTCACGATGCCGATGAGTGAACCTGACATGTCCGCTTCGTACTGCTCGCGTTGAGTTGACCGAGTCATTTGGCCGTTCGTGTCACGAATACCATCGGAAACAACAACGAAGTTGGACCCGGCAAACCGCCATGGCTTGTCTGGGAATACACGCCCACCCTCACCGCGAATCCATGTTGCAATGGGAATCTCGTGCGCATCGCCAGTTTGCACAAAAACATCAACGGCGGTGCCCGAGGGAGGCAATTGCGACAAAGCCCCGTCCGTCCACGACCAGGAGCCGGGCCGACCAGAGGTCGCCCCAGCCAACAACAAGGCCCCATGAATAGCTGAAGGTTGCACCGTTGTCGTCACCAACACTTCGTGATCACGGGTCCCCTTCAGGCACGCGACTTGTTCTAACCACCCTTCGTTCAGCGACACAATGCCATCAACGCGCACATCACCCCTAGCGGCGTCCAGTGATAATCCAGGCGAAAGCGATCGATACGTGGACGCTCCACTGTCAGAAATTGACGCCGGGCCTGCGCACGATTGCACAAGCGCTGCAGCAAGAAGACACCCCGCCAGCGAAAGGACGCCTGCACGGGCACACTTGACCGCAAATGTTCGATGCAATGGCGACATAAAAGAGATCATTCCCACAGCACAGTCCGCATCAAGCGTGACATGCAGTGTCTAAAAAAGAGGCCCGGCAGGAGCGAAGCTCACTGCCGAGCCCTTCCGGGGGTAAATTGACGGTGATCAGAGCACTGTGCCCGTTGTAATCGGGCCCGAAACAGGCCTCACCTAAGACGTCCGAATGGTACCGCTGCGGACCAAGGTGTCAATGTAGCCAGAGGAATTTAGCGGACATTCACCGTACTGTGCATACATGGCTGATGAAGCACCAATCAACACCCAACCAGAGCGGTGCGGACCCGCATCCACGCACGGCAGCGGCACTTGCGCGCTGTCCAGAACCGTCCGATTCGAGGTCTCTGCGGTCCATGAGCCCACAGTAGCGACGAATACCCACTCCGCTAATCCAATGTGCGATGGCATTGGGGCGTGGTTTGAAGCCACCGTTCGCTGCTGCGGCGCACTTGAGAAACACACCGGCATGGTGCAGGACATCCATGATATTGACACACTTGTTCGGACCCACCTTGTGCACTTGCTTCGCCAAGCACTCACAACCCCTGGCACCTCTCCTGGCAATGTGCTTCAGACGTTTGTGAAGCACCTCGGGCCGGAAGCCCCGGCCCTTGAGTCCATCAAGCTGTGTTTAAACCCACGCCGCAGCGTTACCCTGCACAGCGCCACCATGCATACGATTCTGCTTACCCATCAATATCAGTTTGCCGCCTCACACAGGCTGCACAACCCTGCACTTGATCAGGCACAAAATGAAGCAGCCTTTGGCAAGTGCTCCCGCGAAAGTGGCCACGGCCACAACTACTGGATCGAGGTGGATGTCGTTGCGCCAATTGATGGTTGCTTCACTCGAAGCATGATGGATACCATCGTCGAGGAAACGGTCATCGACCGATTCGATCATCGAAATCTCGATGTCGACTGCGAGGAATTCCAAAACACACTCTCTACAGTCGAACACATCACCATTGTTTGCCACGACTTGCTGGTAAATCCTATTGCCAGAGCAGGCGGCACACTTCGCCAAGTTCGCGTGTGGGAATCACAGCGCACATGGGCCAGCTATCCAGCTGAGCCAGCACCATGACGAACACCGTGCTGGCCTTGCTTTTGCTGCTCCCAGCGCATCTTTCACCATTGTCCCAAGACACCGTGGAAACGAGCTGGCGGCAACTGCAATCGCTTACTCGCGAGGCCCTTACCACCTCACGGGAGTTGACTGATGACACTGATCAAGTTGCAAGGCTTGTAACGGAACTCGTCGGCGCTCACGAACGTTTTCTACAAGCACATCCAACCCATGCACAAGCATGGCTCGCCTTGGCGAGATTGCGTCTTGATCAAGATGACATGGCTGCTGCTGATGCTGCCTTTGCTAAGGCGTGGTCCTCGGACCCAAGCTATATCGGTTCAGGCGTGGCATGGGCTGAGGCATGGATGAATCGCGATTCCGCGCGCGGTATAGCGGTGCTTGACCAGTGCATAAACGTTGCGCCAGCCAATCTCGTGCTACACATCAACTTGGTCAATGCTCTGTTGATGTTTGATTCATCTGGTATTGAACGGCGATTCAACGCCTACATCCAAACGCCCCAAGGCATTGAGACTGCAGCCACAATGCTCGAGGCGCTCAATAGAGCTGATGCAATCGCTGCAGAGGTCTTGCTGAGTCGACTTGTCAACATTGCGCCAGATGATGATGCCGTGCTTGCGGTCCAAGCGCGCATTCGTCGCGGACAGAATTTGTTTGGCACTGCCCGACACATACTTGAACGCCTCGACCCCGCCGACCGAATCGCCCCTGAACGGACGTACCTGTACGCCGATACGTGTTACGCGGAACATGACTTCGAGCACGCCAACGCCACCATGCAATCAATCGATTTGAAGTCGCTTGAGATATCGTCACCGAGTCTGCATCGACGACTGACATTTCTCAACCCGCTTCGGCAGCAAGCTGCCGACCAGTGGCCCCTAGAGCAAGACACAAGACTCACCGAAGCCCTTGACGCAAACAACCCTATTGTTGTGTTGGTTATTGATGGGCAAGAGGTGTGGTGCGAGTTGTTCCAGGACGTCACGCCCAATACCGTCGCGGCGTTTCTAGCGGTCATTGAACACGGCTTTCACAATGACCGACCCACGGCTTACCTTCACCGTGGCTTTCGAACAATCTTTGGCGAGCGTACGGACTCAGACACAATGCCCCAGTGGACATTGCCCGGCGAGTTCGACCCGGCAACCGATCGAATGCATATTTCAGGGGCGTTGTGCGCATTTCGTAATGCCTCCCGCCCCGACTCTGCCGACACGCGTTTCTACGTGTTGCACTTTCCCGCTCCACACCTGCAGGGGCACCGCACAAACTTCGGCCGAGTGATCAGTGGACTTGATGTCATCCGTGGCATGGATGGCTCGGAACGCCTTGACGAGATTCGTATCGTGCGGCCCGGCTCGAGCACGCTCGCTGCCCAAGCAATTACACCTGATGGTCAGCGCGTGCCGCTGAAGTCATTGCTCAATGGTGCAGCACTCGGCGATGTCGAGTAAGCCACTGCTAAGGGTCAACGCAAATCGCTTGAACCCAAGAGCTGAAAGCCCTTGCGAAGCAGAATTTGCCCAGCGAATACGTTGTCATCGCAGCAAATCGCCATCCGCGGTCCAAAATCCTCATTGTCGCCCATCAACGGGTACATGAACTGAATGTTCAACTCAGCGCCAAGCAAGAATTGGCACAAACGTGACAGTCCTCGATCTGGGGCAAGTTCGCACACGAGGAGATCCATTTCAGCAAATGCACTGCCTCGATCACGCAACAGCAGTCGGGTTGCGTCAGCGTTATCGGGAATGAACCGCACAACTGCAAAGTCTGACGCTTCCAGAACCGCCAATGCATGTACATGTACGTCATCAGCCTCGTCGAAGGACCGAAGCACATCGACAAGCCGCCCAACACGATTCTCGAGAAAGATGCTGAATTGTCGAATGAGCGGAACGGAGTAGCTCGCTCCGTGCGCCGTTTCAGGTGGCATCTGAGTCATGGCTGGTCTCCCACGCTTTGTGCAAGGGTACCGCCCAGTGGGGCAATGATGTCAATCTCGCCCGGATCAATCCCCCCTGATGCATGAACAGCCTTCAGAAACTCTTGCAAGGCGGCTCGACCTCGAGGCCCGAAATCCAATGTCCATTTGTTGACGTACATCGCAACGAAGGCATCGGCCGTTTCCATGTCGATCCCCCTGCCGAATTGCTGAGCCCACGCTAGAGACGTCTCCCGGTTGGACAGGGCATGCTCGACACTTCGCCGAAGTACATCAGCCAACGCCCCAAGCGTGCCCTGGCCACCTTGTGCTTCCAGATCACGCCGCACCACATTCCCACCAAGAGGAAGGGGCAGGTTGTACTTGGACATCCACCAGGCTCCGAGATCTTCAATCAGGTGAAGTCCATCCTGAGCAAACGTCAATTGCCCTTCATGAATGACGACACCAGCATCGACCTCGCCAGCTGAGACTGCTTCGCCAATCGTCTCAAACGGAAGTTCGACCCAGTCATGATCCTTGCCCAACAATAACCTCGCTGTGGCCAGTGCGGTCGTTCGCATACCAGGCACGGCGATTCTGGCGCGCTTTGAAGCAAGGGTTTCAGCTGACAGTGGCGTTCTCGCGACGAGCTTGGGGCCATAGCCATCGCCAACACTTGCGCCACATGCAGTGAGGGCGTATGTGTCGCGAACGGCTGGCCAGTGCGCAATGCTGATTGCGGTAATGTCCAATTCGCCCGATTCGGCGCGCCTGTTGAGTGACTCAATGTCGTGGGTTTCCAATTCGAATGTGAATTGTCCAATATCGATGGCAGGCCCGCTTCCATCGAGCCCCGTCAATGGCCACCACATGAATGCGTCGTCTGGGTCTGGGCTGTGTCCGAGCGACAAGTGCATTGTGGATGCTTGTGTCATGACGTACCACCTAGCCCGCTGTCGGCACTCAAACTACGGCGAAGCACTTTGCCTGTGGGCCCCTTTGGCAAACTATCCAGAATGCGAATTTCACGCGGCACTTTGTAGCCCGCAAGGGCTTCGCGACAGAATGTTCGCAAGACAGATGGCTCAACTGTCTCCCCTGGGACACATTCCACAAAGCCAAGCGCCACTTCGCCACGCGAGGGATCGGCCACGCCGATCACGGCGGCCATGGACACGGCCGGATGCCGCACGAGTACTTCTTCGATCTCGCGAGGAAAGACGTTTTCGCCACCAATGATGAGCATTTCCTTAATGCGACCAGTGATGGATGTGAAGCCCTGGGCGTCTTGTCGAGCCATATCGCCAGTACGCAGCCAGCCTCCCTCGATGATTGCCTTATCTGTGGACTCTTGATCGCGGAAATAGCCCGCCATGATGTTGTCGCCGCGCAATTGCAATTCGCCATCGGTATCCGGGCCAAGTGCATTGCCATCGCCGTCAACGATGCGTTGTTCAACACCGTCCATGGGCATGCCGATGCTTCCCCGCCGCTCTTCATGTGGGCGACACCAATGCGTCACCGGCGACGTCTCTGTCATACCGAAGCCTTCACACAAGGTCACCTCGTACCGATCTTGATAACCGTCATACACCGCATCGGGCAGCGGCTCTCCCCCGCTAACCATGAAGCGAAGCGAGGAGAAGTGATCCGGCGTTCCGCTCTTGGCATGCAACAGTGCGGCGTACATGGATGGAATCGCCATAAATGCCGTAGGCCGATGCTCCTGCATCAGTTCAAGCACACGCTGCGGACTGAACCGGGCGGTGTAAATCGCCCTACAACCAATGACCGCAGGCAATACGGTCATGACTGTGAAGCCAAAACTGTGAAACTGCGGCAACGCGCTGACAAAGCAGTCTTTGTGCGTGAAGTTCACCCAGTTGCACACCTGACGCACGTTTGCCAGAAGGTTGCCCGTCGTAAGCATGACACCTTTTGGCTTTCCTGAAGTGCCAGAGGTGTACAAGATGACCGCCACATGATCATCGCGGCGTTTCTGACCACGGAACAGTGGCGGCACACCACGAAACGCTTGGTCTTCAAGTCGAATGGTCTTGACGCCCTTGGGCATATCGCCGAACCGCTCAAGCATGGGCCCTGCAGTAACGACCACATCAAGGCCGGCGTGCTCGATGACGTACTCAAGTTCTTCACGTGCCAGGAGGTAGTTCAGCGGAACGCAGGTTCGACCCAGCAGCCAGGTCGCCGCGAACGTCGCCATGGTCGCACCGGATGTGGGCAGCATGACCCCAACTCGTGGCGAACCAGATGCCTGTTCAATGGCCCGAGCAATGTGTCTCGAGGCGGCCCACAACGTGATCCCACGCCAACTGCGACGGTCGTCAATAACCGCCACATGCAAGGGGTGGCGGATCCAGTTTCGCATGATGAGTTCAACGAGGCGCATGACAGCTCAACGGGCAGTGTACCCTGACACGACCATGCTCCACACATGCTTGTCACTATCCATGTTCGTGGCCATGCTGCTGGCCTCGGGCTGCAGCCCGCCGGGACCATCACTTGATGACGCCATCCATCGCTATGAACGCGGCTTGTTCTCGACCTCACAGCGAATGGCCGTCTCCGTTGCACAGTCATCATCGGGCGACACGCGCGACAAAGCAGCGTATGTCGCGGGTATGGCAGCATTACAGCAGCCCACCCAGGATCAAGCCGCCCGCAGGTGGCTGAAACAGGCTGCGACATCCAGCGATGCGAACGTCCAAGCTCGCGCAGAGGCAATGCTCGGCGAACTGGATCGCCGCCAAGGTCACTGGCGAAGCGCAGTGCGTCACTTCGAACGAGCCTGGCCGGGGCTGGATCGACAGGAGCGCATAGACACGGCCAATGCCGCGATTGTGGCAATGCGAGCTGCGGGCGATGTCAATGGTGTTGAGTCGTGGCAGCACCGATTGCACGGCAGCGACGTGGCCCCAGCCGATGCCACCTGGACGCTACAAGCTGGCGCGTTTCGCAGTCGCGATGGCGCCACAGCACATCGACAAAGTGTGCAGGTGTTGGCACGTCGAGCTGGCTTAGGAGCACCTCGCGTCCACCAGGCCACACGTGATGGCCGCCAACTTTGGCTTGTGCATGTCGGGGCCTTTGCCTCACGTGGGCAGGCCGAATCAGCACGCCGATCCATGGCTAACGCTGAGTTGTTGATTGTGCGTGTGCCCGAGTGAGCCGCTACCCAATGGCCTTGATGCCATTGATCAGTCGCTCCACGTGCGATGGCCGCGTATACGCCTGACACGAGACACGAAGCCACCAGCGTGGCCCGTCCTTCCAAATAGGCACTTCGATCTTGTGCTCGTTTGCCAGCGCGTCACGTAGCGCATCAGGCACCTTCCATCGGCGTACAGATGCGGGCAATTGCACCGTGACCATGCTGACACCTTGGCGCATTGACCGTGGCCCGGCAGTCGTCGTTCCCCAAGCGTCGACGAGTCGATCTGCCGTCCACCTTGCCATGGCTGCGTTGTAGCGCCGAAGGGCGGCCCATCCACCATGAGACCTGACCCACGCAATAGCATCTGGTGCGGTGAGCCACGGGGACACGTCACGAGTGCCCTGCCATGAAAATGCCGTTTGATAGCCCATGAAGTGGGCGTGACTTGGGGCCAAAGGCCTTGTTCGTGCACGGTGCGATCGAGCTGTCCACAGGACTGCGCAGCCCAATGGTGCCAAACCCCACTTATGCAGGTTAGTGGACCACCACGTTGCAGCTTTTGGAAACGGCTTAACGAGCATGCCACCTGCGTGGGCGCCGTCCACGAACACCTGTATGCGTCGCTTGCGAAGCGCGGGTATCAGAGACTCAAGTGGCAATCGCAGCGCCGTTGGGGAAGTCACTTGGTCAAGTACGACCAGACGCGTACGACTGGTGACCGCTGAGAGAATGATGGACTCGACTTCCTTGGAACTTGGTACGGGGCACGGCAGCGAAACGACCCGAGGCGTTGCATCTACAGAGGAACACTGCACTTCGATAGCACGCAAGACTGCGCCATACGCGTGGGATGTTGTCAATACTTCGTCGCCACTGGATAGACCTGCACTGGCAAGCACCGTGGCAACTGCATCGGTGACATTGGATACAAAGACAAGCCCCGCCGGATCGGCATTGAGAAAGCGGCCCACCGCGGCCAGAGCAGCGTCCAATTTGGGTTTCAGGTACTGCTCATCAAGGAACCGAACCGGGTGTCGTTCAAAGCGGCTCATCCAGGTGTTCTGGAGTTCCTGCACCACACGCAGCCGACTTCCAAAGCTCCCGTGGTTCAGAAAGGCCCAGTCCGCGTCAAGCATCCATCGCCGTGGATCGCTGAGCACCCCAAGAGGTGATGGGGGCTTAGATGGTCCTGTGCGAATCGCCATGGGTCCGAGAGGATCGCCGCAATAGGCCAAGAAGGCAAGCGCAACTCCTGAGTTGACATTCGGCGTTTGTTACCCTAATGTTTCCCGTACGTCTTGGCCGATGGAAAACTGGCCCAACAGGAGGCCAGTGGACGAGATGGACAGCACGCTTATGAATTACCCCCAACATCATGTGGTCCCGCCTGCTTCACACAGCAGATGGTGTACCAAGTCGCTTCTAGAGCACGTTGCACGAGCACTGCGATGGCCCTTGGCATCTAAACGGACATGTACCAATACGGCGGACCGGGAAGGGCCCACCAACGAGGATGTACCTGCAGGCCCACAACCATACGCCCCAGGGCAAGAGCCAGATGCCTGTGGAGGCCTCGCAACCCACATCAATAATCGGCGCAAAGCACGCCGAGGGGGCAACGCTCCAAGCTCATGCGAGCGATCCCCATTGGTCCAGTTGGGCCCCGGTGGTGATTTCCGGGTGCAGTTCATGCCACTGCTAAGAGCGTCTTGTGCCACCTTGGTCCGTCGAACGTACCCAACCGCTGGCGTTCGACACCTCCGTCGGACCATTGGCGACCTTCCAACACCCTCATACAAAGACCTTCAGGGCATTCGTATGCCGCACCAAGAGGGTCGCTGCTGCCTTCGCTTTGCCCCCGCGCTGATCACAACGCATGACCAGCCTGAGTCAAGTCAGGCGCACACCGTCACAAGACATCAAAATGATTCGGCTGCGCGCAAGTCGATTGGCCATGACCAGGAGTCACTCCATGAATCTCACACCCCGACAATTGCAGATCGCCACACGCATTCGGGACTACCGAACCGCACAGGGCTTTTCGCCGACACTGCAGGAACTCGCCGACGAACTGGGCGTCAGCAAGGTCACAGTGTTCGAGCACGTCGGAGCGTTGGTCAAAAAGGGCGTTCTTGTTCGAGATCCGAACAAGGCACGCTCTTTGTCGATCGCTAAGCACGCGCCGCTGCCCGACGAACAGCCAGGCATACGCTTCCCGCTTGTTGGCCGCATTGCTGCTGGCTATCCGATCGAAAAATGTGCCCAAGATGAAACGCTTGATTTGGAGGCTGTCTTTGGGCCGAGAATTGGCGAGTCCGCATCAACGTTCGCACTCCAAGTCGAAGGTGATTCGATGCAGGATGAGGGCATTCTTGATGGCGACTACGTGATCGTTCGAAAGTCGAGCACGGCACGCGATGGCGAGCGCGTTGTCGCACTGTTGTCCGATGGCGAGACAACGCTCAAGACACTCTTTCGACAGCCCGATGGTCGCATTCGACTGCAACCAGCGAACCCCGCCTTTGAACCCATCATCGTGAATGAGGTTGAGATCCAGGGCATCGTGGTGGGCGTCATGCGACGATACAACTGACTCAGTGCGCCCGGCATGAAACCGCTGCGCATTACAGACCCCTTGCTTCGCCAAGCCATGCGACTCCAGCAGCGGTTGTGCGCCAATGCATTCCCTGCTTGGTTACTGCCCCGAGTAATTGCAATCGAGTAAGGGCCACCAGAACGCAGGCCATGGGCCTACGGCAATGGTGTGCAATGGCCTCCGTATGCAACCCTTGGCCACACTGGACCAGCACTGCAAGGATGCGAAGGTCGTCGCGCTCTGGAAGATCACGGATGCTTTGATCGTCAGGTCCATGCTCATCATCTGTATGCCCCCCGGGCAGGTCGCCAAGGACATCGATTGGATCAAGCACAGCCTTCGCCCAGCCATCACGAATTGCTTCAAGTCCGCCCCGGGCGCTTTGTCGATGGGGGTCGGCGACCATGGCCCAGCAGTCGCGGCCATGTGCTTCAACAGCAAGCCGTGCTGTGAGCATTGCTCCACTTCGCCGCGGGGCTTCGATCACGAGGACCCCTAGAGACAATGCGCTAATCAAACGGTTTCGGCGAGGGAAAAAACCAGGGCGAGGCCGCTGATGTACGTGGTGCTCGCTGACAAGGGCGCCCCCTGCGCGAACAATGTCGGCATAGAGGTGCGCATGCTCAGGAGGATAAGGCTGTGCCAGCCCGCTGCCAAGCACGACAATGGTGTGACCATTAGCTTCTAGAGCGCCCCGATGGGCTGCAACGTCAATGCCCCGAGCGCCGCCTGAGACGATCGTGACACGGCAGCGTGCGAGTTCTCGTGCGAAGAAATGGGCGGCCCGTTCGCCCTCTGCACTACAACGCCGTGTTCCGACAATGGCCACTGCAGCTGCTTGTCCAAGAGTGCCCTGGACACGAAGGAGACCTGCTGGATCAGGGATGCCCACCAGCGCATTGGGAAAGTCACTGCTCCAGGGCGTCATAAAGCGGGCATTCATTTTGCCCAGCAGGCCCATTTCCCCAAACGGATCAGATGTGGCGATGGCCGGACCATGTGGCGATGGGATTCTGCCCTCCAGCGCAGCGATGACCACAGACTCTGGGCCGGCGAATTGCAACGCCAGTGCACGAGCCACTGCCAAGGTGACACCCTCTGCGCTCAACAGCCGAATCCACGCATCGTGCTGCGCCTGATCATCGGCAGCCCCCTGCTGCGTACGCTCAGAATCGGGCCCTGGCCATGGCCCCATGGGAGATCGAACATCCATGAGGGCATCATGAGTGGATAGAGAGGCCCCTTTGCCTTATCGCGCTCAATAGCACTGACCAATGTATGGCCGCATCTCATGACGGAGTTTTTTCGGGCACCGACAAGCTGTCCACGAGGGGGGCCAATTGACACGCCCTTTGCCTTGACGGCCATGCACGGTTAGCGAGGCGCCCTAGTTCGCTGGATGGCCCGACATGGGCTGCTCTCGTTGGGCAAGGGGCAGCGCAACTATCCCCACAAGCAAACAAAGACCTCCCGCAGCAAGTACCCAGGGCCGTACCGGCCCGCTGAGCAGCCGCTCCAGCCGAGTTTCACCCACTGACTCGGGCAAGGGCTCAGCCACTGGCGTTCGTGCCTCAATCCAACTGCTAATGCCTCCAGTGTGCTGCTCTCTGATCACCGCCTCATCTCCAAGGGGCACCAAATTCCACTGCCAAGCCATGAGCCGTCGGTAGGTGGTGGGATCACCAGCATGCAACGACTCAAGCAACTCACGCCCTGTGACATCCCGGGCCGTTGCTCGCTCGACACGCTGCTCCAACACCCCTACCTGCTGCTTCAGACGCTCCACGTCACGCCATGCGGGCACCAAGACAGCCGCTCCAACCAGCAAGAGACCCGCGACCACAAAACACCAGCCCGGGTCAAAGAACCCACCTTCACGAGCAACTCTCGCACGCATTGACCTGACTTGATCGTCACACTTCACAATTGACTATCGGACCACCAGCCCTCAGCGGGCCACCAATCTGGCCCGCTAGTATTGGGGCTTCAATTGCACGAACCCAGTTGACTACTTCGTCAGCCACATCAAGGAGCCCCCCATGCCCTGTACCAGACACTACTTCACAAGCGGCCTGCTCCTGGCATTGGGGCTGTTTGCCTTTGCCTCTGGACTGTCAGCCTCTGCCAAGCCGTCGGCCTTGTTTGAGCTTGATGCCACAACGATTGGGGACACCGATACATTGACCCCAGCGAGCATCCGTGGCACGGAAGCACACTGGCGGCCACTTTCGAAAGTCGACTTTGCCAATGTCAATTGTGCCATGGATACGTGGCAATGGGATGGTTCTGCCGTGCACTGCACCGGGAATCCTGTGGGTGTCATTCGAAGTATCAAGCCATACACAAACTTCGAACTGGTTTGCTCTTGGCGGCACCTCAAGGATGCAGGAAACTCCGGCATTTTCGTGTGGTCACCCATCGAATCTCTCGACAGCCTTGACGGCCCTGGACTACCCGAAGGTATCGAGTGCCAAGTACTCGATCTTGGATACAAAGCGGCGTACGAAAAGGGGGGCCGCAAAGCCAACTGGTTCACGTGCCACGGCGATGTCTTTCCCGTTGGCAAGAGCACAATGGAACCCTTCCCCCCGACCTCGCCCAATGGACGGCGGAGCTTCCCAACTGCTCAACACACCAAAGATACAGGCCAGTGGAACCACTATTACATCCGCGCGATCAACGGCGAAGTTCGCCTCTGGGTCAATGGCCACGAAGTTTCAGGGGGCACCAAGTGCACACCGAGCACGGGCTATCTCTGCCTTGAGTCCGAAGGCTCCCCTATCGACTTTAAGGACATTCACATTCGCGAACTTCCATGACGTCGAAGACGTCACCAAGCCATCGCAAAGAACCGTCTCTTCGACACACAAATGGACAGCCCCGGCCATGACACCGGGGCTGTCGTCGCGAATGTAGTTGTGAACAGTGCGCATGCACGCCTGCACACAATGTCAATCTCCAGCTTCAGGAACAGGGACCAAAGGCGCCGAGCATAATCAGCAAATCATCGACGTCTGTCGTCCCATCACCATTCAAGTCGGCCTGGGATCCACCCCAACTTGCGATCATCTGCAGCAAGTCGTCAACTTCGACTTGCCCATTACCATCAAGGTCCGCTGGGCAACTTGTGTCGCCCCCGTCGACGTCTGACTCATACCGAGCATCAACAGCATTGGCCAACTCGGAGCGTGCTCGAAGCACGACGGTCGAATCGCTGTCGAGGTCAAGCGTAATGTCTGCTTGGCCGTTTGCGTCGAATCGAAGGAAGCCCATTGGCTCACCGTTGACCAGAACCATCAACATGGCGTCGGTTGGTTCAAACTCCAAGTCTTCAAGATCGAGCTCGAAGGTGTAGTCATTGGGGCCAACTACGAACTGCGGAAGTTCTCGAAGTTGAAGCGAGAATGGCGATTGCTGCCATGGACGCAGTTCAGGGTCGCCTAGAAGTTGAGACATATAGATGTTCTTCTCCGCATTGGATTGACTGGACGACTGCATGCGGGCGGTCAACCAAGCGTCTTGCATCATCTCACCCACGCAGAGTCGGTACCCAGACCAGTAGTAGGTATGGAAGGCACGCGCGAAGTGGTGATTGGGCTTTGTACTACTTGAACGAATGGAACCAATGTGCGCCACGGCGCCGTTTTGGGCCCCTTCCATCCATGTCTCACCGATGCAATCGTCGACCTCATCGATGTGGCTGTTACCACACGCTACGGCCACCATGATGGGCGTATAGCGACCATTAGTCAGTCCAGCCACATCGGTGTCCATAAGCTCCTCATTGAGGATGTTCCAGTCGTCGCCCCACATGAATTGCCAGCCATGCCCTCGATAAAGAACGAGGCCGTAGTGGGTGTCTTGGATGTCTGCGATCACTGCTGCTGTTGTCGATGTGTTATCGCGACCGGAGTACAACGCGAATGATGGGTTGTAGCCCCAGTAATCCTTTGACGCAATATCTTCAATACACTCAACGTAGTTCTTGCTTTCCTGCTCATGGGCAGCAAGAAGTGATCGCTCGTAATGTGAAGAGAACATAAGAGGCGTCTCGGAATACGTCATGGTCTTGGCAATTTGCTCCTGAAGGTCTTGCTCCGAGTCGACTGAATATCTGCCGAGTTCGCAAGAGGGGTACAGTTCGTCTTCGATACAGACGTAGTAATGATCCGATGGCAACGACCGAACAGGATCGATATGCATGGGCATTTCGTCTACATCGCCAATCAACAAGACATAGGCCTCGAACTTGTTGTCGCAGCCGCCATACCAATTGGTAATCGCATCTTTGACATCAACATGATCAAAGCCAGAACCAAGGCTCTCAGTAGTGATGATGGTTACACGAAGGCCTCGTTCGGTCTTTTGCTGGATCAACGGCCACAGTTCATTTACGTACTTGTTGGCTGTCACAATGAGGTAGTCGCCAAGGTCAGCGTTCATATTCAAGGCCGCCAAATTCAGCTGCCACCATGTCGGAGCGTTGTCATAGTTCAAATCGAACATGGCCGCTGCACGAGGCGACAGATCAAGACGAGATGCACCCTGGCCTTCAAACAGCACGGTGCACTCAAAGCTCGTATTGACAATGAGTTTGCGCGATGCAGGGATGCTTTGCATGCACGTGGCCACGCAGCTTACGCCTGGAATAGATCGGTTGAAATGAAAGCCCGACAGGACCCGCGCTTGCTCATTGGGAAACGGGGTTGTTGTGGTTTCGTAGAAGTCCGCGTCGAAGTAGAACTGATCCTCACCATCACCCCCGGTCTCATCAAGACCATTCTGGGGCTGCGCCGGGAAGATGTTGTAGTTGTCGAGCACGACTTGTTCAAGTGGCACAATCTGCAGGCTTTCGCCGGAGAAACCTCCGTCGCTACGGAATTGTGTACATGCCAACCGCAGAGGAATACCCGGTAATTCAGGAAGGCCCACGGCGCTTGTTGCAAGAGCACCATTGCTCGCAAGCGAAACCGACTGCATTGTTTGAGTTGTTCCAGGAATCGTCTTGTTCTGAACCCACATGCCGTGCAATTCAACATGGAAAACTGACTTGGAAGCAGAACTCATCTGGGCGATATTCTCCACGGTAGGCGCGGTGCCCGGAGGCGAGGCATCGAATGAAATCCATTCGCGAGTGCCTTCGCCCGAGGCGGTGGCACCAAGGACTAGAGCAAGGCTTGTGGCGACAATTGTCTTACGGGGACAGCGTGGGCCATTGGGGGTGGGCATTGGAGAAGCTCCGCAGATCTGAGGACCTGAGTCGTTGTGAGGGGCTCCGCCATAAATGGCGAAGCGAGGGAAGCAATGGATGGCTGGCGAGTCCCTGGGCAGCCGTGAGGGAACGGGTCACCTGCACATAGGCGCTTCAAGCTGTGACGTGTGCAGAATATGAAACTATGGCCTAAAAAACAGAGATTCGGATCAGCGCCGTCACCCCTCCTCATGAACTGCCGCGACGTGCTTCGTCGGTCCTGTGGCCAAATGCTGTTGCAACGCACCGCGCACAACAAACCCCAGAGTCTCGCGACCCTGGGGTTCTGTGAATAGCGGGGACAGGATTCGAACCTGCGACCTCCGGGTTATGAGCCCGACGAGCTACCAGACTGCTCTACCCCGCAATAGAGGTCCGGC
>JABAAC010000061.1 GCA_014238965.1 Phycisphaerales bacterium
AATCGTGGTGGATGTCCTTCCAAACCACGTCTTCACCGGAGAAGTGACGCGGTTTGTACATCGTGCAGACATCCAAAAGAACACGCTGGAAGCGAAGGTTCGCATTCACAATCCATCTGAATTACTCAAGCCAGACATGCTTGCACGTGTTCGCATTCTTCAACCAACGGCCCTCGACGGCGAACGAGTCACCCGCACTGTGCCACGGATCTTCGTGCCACAAGAAGCAATTCAAGCGGATGGGACGGTCTTAATCATTGATCAGTACGAGCGTGGCAGCGGCCTCGCTGCCCGCCGGACCGTTGTGCTTGGACCATCTATCATTGATGAATGGCAGGAAGTGCTGAGCGGTCTCAAAGCAGGAGATCGTGTCATCCTCGACCCCGCAAGCGATCTTGACGGCACAGCCGTGTGGATCACAGAACAGGAGGGACACTGATATGCCACTCATCGAATGCCGATCACTGACACGTACCTATCGGCGGGGCAACGAACTCATTACCCCACTGAATGAGCTGGATCTAGATATCGAAGCCGGTGGCTTTGTTGCCTTGATGGGACCATCAGGATCTGGCAAGACCACTCTACTCAACTTGCTTGCGGGCATTGATCGGCCAACAAGTGGGACGCTCACCATCGCTGACGAGTCGATAACGACCCGTTCGCGCGGCGCGCTTGCGGCGTGGCGAAGTACACACGTTGGCTACATCTTTCAGTTGTACAACTTAATACCGGTTTTGACAGCGTATGAGAATGTCGAACTTCCGCTGCTATTACAACCTCTTTCCAGACGCCAGCGGCATGAGCGAGTGTCGTCCGCGCTTGATCAGGTTGGTATCGCCGACCGGCATGCCCACTACCCCCGTCAACTCAGTGGTGGGCAAGAGCAACGGGTCGCGATTGCCAGAGCCATCGTAACGGAGCCCACAATCCTCCTCGCCGACGAGCCGACCGGTGATCTTGATCGTGAGTCGGCCACATCGGTCATGGAACTGCTCTCGCGACTCAATCGTGAACTTGGCCGAACAATTGTCATGGTGACACACGACCCCCGCACAACCGAGTGGGCGAAGACTGTGCTACATCTTGAAAAGGGCCAACTCGTAGAGCATGCATCAGAAGGTGCTGCATGATGCGCATTCTTCGAATCATGCCAACCGTCTTCCGACAAATCATTCGCAGCCCTGTGCGAAGCGGGCTGACCATTGCTGGCATCAGCGTCGGGATGTTTCTATTCGTCTCGGTCGAAGCAATGCGGGAAGGTGTGCGCGAGGCCACCGAAGTCCAGGCCGGTGACACGACATTGATTGTCTACCGCGAGAACCGCTTCTGCCCATTTTCCAGTCGTTTGCCGGAATTCTATGAGAACCGCATCGAACGACTATCTGGCGTCGCATCGGTGGTCCCAATGCAGATTCATGTCTCCAATTGCCGCGCCTCCTTGGATGTCGTTACGTTTCGCGGCGTACCGCGAGACGACCTGATGGAAGCGGTAGCATCAGGCGCAACCATTGAAGGTGGATCGATTAGTAATTGGCAGGGACGTGGCGATGCTGCAATTGTTGGCGAGGCCTTAGCAGCCCGCCGCGACATGCAGGTAGGTGATCGATTCAGCGCTGCAGGCATTACGGTATATGTCGCAGGGATACTTCAAACAGAGCATCCCCAAGATCGTAATATCGCGTGGGTGCATCTGCCGTTTCTGCAAGAAGCTGCCCGCCGCGGAGGCACCGGAGGTCTTGTCACACAGTTCAATGTGTCCGTTGACGACCCAAAGCAGTTAGAAGAGATCGCTGCCGACATCGACCTTCTCTTTGCCCACGACGAATATCCAACCGCAACCCGCCCAGAACGGGCCTTTGTCGGACGCGCCGCACGCGACATTGTTGAACTTGTCGACTTCGCGGGCTTGCTCGCGTGGGGCGCACTGGTAAGCGTGTTTGCACTCATCGCCAACGCGATCATTCTGTCGATGCGAGATCGCATTCGCGATCATGCTGTCTTGCAGACGATAGGGTTTACTGGACCGCTCATCGGATGGATGGTTGTGATTGAAGGCGCAGCACTTGGTGTTGCAGGCGGCGTACTTGGCGCACTGGGCGCCTTTGCAGCCATTGAACTTGGAAACTTTAGTCTGACGATGGAGGGACTCAACGTAGAAGTCGCTGGTGGGTGGTCCGCGCCGCTACTTGGTATCACCGCTGCCATTTCACTGGGACTGCTCGCCGGTATTGTGCCCGCCATTCGACTCGCTCGACGCGACATCGCGTCCTGTTTCCGAGCCATCTAAGATGAAACAACTCCCCTTCGAATACGCGGTTCGTAATCTTGGTCGCTCTCCAATGCGTCTGGTGCTGAGTGTTGGAGGCAGTGGGCTTGTCGTGCTATTGGTGTTGGCCGCCGCGGGTTTCACCAAGGGAATGCAGAAAGCCATGGTGGTCAGTGGCTCACCGGATGTCGTCATGCTGATTGGCAGCGGGAGCGAGGAGAGTATCGAGCGAAGCGAAATACCAATGCGTGCCGCCGGCATTGTTGCAGCGAGTGTGCACGGATTGCTCTCCCATGCTGGTGTTGAAGCGGTCTCTCCCGAGATACACTTGGCGATGCCGATCGCAACTCCAAACGATGTTGAGGGGCGCCTTGCGGTCATCCGAGGGATCACCGATGCCGCCTGGCTCGTACACCAAGATGCTCGTGTTATTGCCGGGCGGGGCCCCGAGTCGGGTCGCAGTGAACTTACAGCCGGCCGACTTGCAGCACGTTCGCTTGGCTACGACCCACCTGAGTCTATTCTCGGCGAAGTGTTTCAACTGGATGATGAACCATACGAGGTGGTAGGCATAATGAGCGCTGACGGCGGTGTAATTGAAGGCGAGTTGTGGACCTCCATGACCGATCTGCAAATCACCGCGCAGCGTGACTCATTGTCCTGTGTCCTTCTTCGCATGGACTCCGCTGAACTGGCTGATCTAGAAGCCTTCGCTGCAACACGACTTGATCTTGAACTTGCTGCTGTTGCCGAAACGGCTTATTACGCCCAACTCGGCGCCTTCTACCGACCTATTCGATTGCTCGTACTTGTCACGGCTATGCTCATTGCCGTAGGTGGCATTGCTGGAGGACTCAATACGATGTACGCCGCATTTGCAGGCCGCGTGCGAGAAATTGGATCACTTCAGACCTTGGGCTACTCTCGCATTGCCATCTTCTGGTCTCTTGTTCAAGAATCCGTATTGGCATCAGCCACGGGAGCCCTCCTCGCGTGTGGCGTCGGCTTGTTGATACTGGACCAGTTCGTCATTCGATTCTCAATGGGCGTCTTTGGCATCACGGTCGATGCAAGCGTCTTGGCCCTCGGTCTTCT
>JABAAC010000187.1 GCA_014238965.1 Phycisphaerales bacterium
AAGATTCAAATCGTCGGCTACCTCCAGAAGTGGCGCGGCGAGGGCTGGGTCGAGGTCTGGAACGATGACACCGTCGATGCCTGCCTCAGCGAGTGTCCTAAGGAATGCTCCGGAGCCACGTTTGTGCACGATTGACTCACTCACCATTGCAATGAAGCCCATGTCAGTGGATGCCCGGGCTGCTGCAATAGCGCTGAGAATGTCATCCACCGTTGTGCCTGACTCAAGGACACCGTGCATGGCGCTGGCGATCACAGGTCCATCAGCGATGGGATCACTAAAAGGAATGCCTACTTCAACAATGTCGGCACCGGCAGATCCCAACTGCTGTAGCAATGCTGTTGTGGTGTCGACAGTGGGGTGGCCGCCGGTGATGAACGGCATCAGCGCACGGCGTTTGTCGCTTCGGAGTCTGCAGAAGATGTCGTCGATGCGGGACATACTTTACGTAGGGTAGCGGTGGGCGACTACTTCAGTCCTGCAGGGCCACCATCATCAATGTACTTTTCAGTAATGGCCTGAACGAGATCGACGCCCGTGATATTGGCGAGTGTCGCAAGCCACGCCATGACGTCTGCGAATTCCTCTCGAAGGTTTTCGTCATTCGATTCGCCTCGCTCACGCCGGGCAATGGCCTCTGCAAGTTCGCCTACTTCCTCGGAGAACCAAAGAAATGTTCCAGCAGGGCCGCGGGCAGAGTCGGTTTCGAAATAACGCTCATGCATGAGGGCCTGAAAGCCCGCGATGGTGTCGAAGTCTTTACTCATGGCGGCAGAGGATAGGTGCTATCGCATCGGTTGGGCGGTTATGCGATGAAGGTGCTACAATTGGGGCACCTCGGGCCATTGGCGCAGTTGGCTAGCGCGCTTGTATGACACACAAGAGGTCACTGGTTCAAGTCCAGTATGGCCCACTTCAAGAACCCCGCTTCTCAGCGGGGTTCTGTGATTTTTAAGGCAAGTCATTAGGTGGCTCCTGGGCATGCGAATGTGCCTCCTGGGGGCCGGTACGTTCCCCGCCATGTGGACATTTGAGATGAAAGCTGCGACATATCTTCCTATTGAGGGGTATTCGCTACTTTTTTTGGGCAGTTCGCAACTCTGCAAGTCGCCCCTGCGCAGTACCTTGGATGCCTTGTCCCAGTGAGGTGGCGAGGACAAATGAGCTACTCTTTCGCTTTTTTCAGGGAAACAGTGGCCTGCCTTCGTGACCGTGGCATGGTGTGGTTGCACACCAGCCGTCTGCACAGTCACCTTGGTGGGAAGGTCGCAGGAGGAGTCGCTCTCGTTTTGCCCTTTGGACTTGTAGTGGGTTGACCGTCAGCAGAAAGAAGAGACATGGTGATGCATTACATAATCAACGTACGCAACGCAATCGCAGCCATTGGTGTGCTGGGCATCGTGCCCATGGCATCGGCAGGGTTCATTGGACTCTCCGCGGACATGGTTGGAGTCAACATGGTGCAGGCGGTTCCGGGGCAGCCAGATCAGCCTGACACATGGACAGCTCGCATTTACGCGGACTTCTCCGCAGCGGACCACCTTGTGTCAGTGTATGGCGACCCAAACAATGCGATGCTCATTGCAAGCGACTCAAGCTTCTACCAAAACACGTTCGGTGGACCGACAACACAGGACATCGATGCAGGGCAATTCGGCGACCTGCCGGACTTGCAATATGACTCATGGCTAACCATCGGCGCTGATTCGCAAGATGGCAACGCACTGCAGGAGATCGGCGTCAGTTGGTCTGGATTCAACACCGGATCAGCGTTGTACGTCACCAATGGCGCGATCTTTACGACGCCCGATGACATGCAAGGTGTTGCAGCGGACAATGGTTCGGGGACCTATCGAGTGCTTATTGCCCAGTTGACAGTCTTTGGTACACCCATGACCAAGATTTGGGGCCAAACCAATCTCCAGTGGATCGATGGGTCATCTGGTGAAGTCATGCATGACTTCATCGAATTCAGTTTCGCCAATATTCCCGCCCCTGGCGCACTTGCACTGCTGGGCCTCGCCGCAATCACAGGAACTCGACGTCGCCGCTGAGGCTTGACGCACGAAGGACTTCAATCATCATGTTGACCACCATTCTGACAACAGTGATCCTGGCCGGCGGCCCGACGATTATCACCGAGAACGCCAAGCTCTATCCCAACGACGCAGCCCAATGGGGCGGCTTTGGTGCCCAGGTCGTGGTTGACGGCGATACCGCTGTCATGACCTCGCCTGGGAATGACTTCTTCGGGCTTGATGCCGGTGCGGCATGGATCTTTCACCGAAACACTGACGGCGAGTTTGAACAAACACAAATTCTCGCTGGTGACGACACTGGCTTTCTGGATTCATTCGGGTACTCCGTGGCATTGCAAGGGGAACGACTCGTCGTAGGCGCTCGATATCACATCGTTGGGGGCTTGGTGAATGCTGGGAGTGCGTACATCTTTGAGCGTGGCACAGACGGCCTATTCGTACAAGTGAGCCAGCTCGTTGCGCCGTCTCCGGCGCTCGATGAGGCCTTCGGTTGGTCGATTGATCTAGACGGAGACCGGATTGTCGTTGGCGCCAGAAATGGCAATGCTGGCGCTGGCGCCGCCTATGTCTATGTTCGCGCGTCCAACGGTAGTTGGTCACATGAATCAACGCTCTCTGGAGGGGGCATTGACGCAGGTGATGAGTTTGCCAAGTCCGTCAGCATCGTGGGTGATCGTGTGGCCTGTGGTGCGCCCTATTACGCCGCGGGATGCAGTGGCTCTAACCGTTGTGGCAGCGTGTTCATCTTTGAGCGTGATGGCAGCACGTGGGACGAAGTCCATCGACTGACTCCAAACGATCTTGCCAACGAAGATTACTTCGGGTACGCGGTCGATTTGGCTGACGGCCGTCTGCTGGCAACAAGTGTGTATGACGATGACATGGGCCCGCAGAGTGGCAGTGGCTACATCTTTGAACATGATGGCAGCGACTTGGCACAAACTGCCAAACTCGTCGCTCCGGATGGTCAGTGGAATGACTTTATGGGCATGTGCGGTCAACTTGAGGGGGATCGTGTTGTCATGGGTGGCTGGTATGGCAATGACGGTCGGGGCGCAGCATGGCTCTTTGAGCATGATGGGGCAGACTGGGCGTTTCTTTCTGAAGCATGGGCCAGCGATGGCGAGAACTATGACATCTTCGGTCGCGCTGTATCAATGGACGGGGACACACTGATGGTTGGCGCTGACTGGGCCGATGTCGACGGCGTTGCCGATGCAGGGGCCGTGTACGTGTATGACTTGGCTGGAAACGACCAGGAAGGTGCCTGCTGCACAAATGGCACATGTGTGTCATCAACAGCATCTTTGTGCGCCTACTTCGGTGGTGTGTATCAAGGTGATGACACGGATTGCAGCGATGCTGATTGCACCAGTTGCATGGGCGACGTCGACCACGACGGAGCCGTCACGGTTGACGACTTGCTCACGGTGATCTCACAGTTTGGTCCGTGCCCCTAGGGCAGAAACCTTATCTCAACATGGTTGTGTGTTTGATAGGCCTGCACATTCGTCCGCATGCCATTCCTGCTACTACCAAGACAACGCCCACCACGACTGAAAGAGCGGTGTTGAGCAGTGCGCCGAGAATGTGACCCTGCTGGATCGATGTCACAAGATCCAGAGTGAATGTTGAAAAGGTGGTGAACCCACCGAGGCCGCCAGTGATTAGCAAGCCACTAAGCAACTTGCCACGACGGCTAAAGGTGGCGTATTCCGTTGCAGGAACTGTTGGGTCAGGTGAGAAAAGGCCTTGCGCATCATGAAGATGGGCGGCATGTGGAAGCCCGCGGAGCAATGATCGGCCTTCGCGGTGGAATCGCAATTCAATCACCATCAGCGTAAAGCCCATGGCGAAGCACCCCAAGAGATTGATCGGCAGTAACAGCAGCCACGGTGGGACATCGTGAGTTGTTGCACCGGCGAGTATCGTAAGCGTCGCCTCTCGAGCGACGGCGCCAAGGCCTCCGCCAATGGCAACAGCGAGACATGTTGCAGTCCATTGGGGCACTTATGCGGCTCCTGTCATGATGAGCCCAGTCCAGGTAAGCAAGCCCCCGCCGAGCACGGAGATGCCAGTGGCGAGCATGGCTTGCCGAGGTCGTCCTTCCCAAAGCAGGATGGCAAGATCAAGCGCAAAACTGCTGAAGCTTGTCATCGCGCCACAGAGCCCCGCAGCAAGTAGCGCCGTTGGGAGGTCTGGCAGGCCCGCCAGTAGCCCAATCACTAAACAGCCAGCAAGATTGACCGCTAAGGTTCCAGTCCAGCCGGGCCACACGGTGTGCCGTGCGACAAAGCGACCCGCAGCCCAACGCGACATTGCGCCAGCCGCGCCGCCGACGGCGATAGCAAGGATCAATTCAGCAGTCACAGCAATACCGCAGGGTCAGCTGCAGCAGGAGTCACATTCGCCCTTTGAGTGTGCTGTGGCATACCGCTCTGCGACTGAAGCCCAGTCGACGACGTTCCAGAATGCCTCGATGTAGTCCGGTCGCCGGTTCTGGTAATTCAGATAGTACGCGTGCTCCCACACGTCTAGGCACAGCAGCGGCGTGCAGCAACCATCGGTCTGCATGCGGGGATTGTCTTGATTCGGCGTGGAACAGACGCATACGCCTTGATCGCACTTGCACAACCATGCCCAGCCTGATCCAAATCGAGTCGCTGCTGCTGCAGCGAAGGTTGTCTTGAACTCATCGAAAGAGCCAAACGACGCATTGATTGCTGCAGCGAGATCGCCATCGGGGGCGCCGCCTCCGCCGGGCTTGAGGCAAGTCCAAAACAGGCTGTGGTTGAAGTGCCCACCGCCGTTGTTCTGAACGGCATTGCGAATGTCCTCAGGAACATCTGCAAGTGAAGCGCACAGATCTCCAATGTCTTTGCTTGCCAGGTCATCATGCCCCTGCAGTGCGGCATTGAGTTTGGCGACGTAACCAGCATGGTGCTTGTCGTGATGGATTTCCATCGTCCGAGCGTCGATATGAGGTTCAAGCGCATCGAATGCGTATGGAAGATCGGGCAGCGTGTATGGCATGGAGTACCTCAGTGGGCTGTGTTGCGGGCAAGCGAACTGTTCAACTCAGAACGGGGCTTGTCACATTTTGTAGAAGTGCCAAGTATAGGCATTGGGCATGCTCCTCAGGCCATGGGCCCTTGAGAGCATTCTGTAAGGAGCATTGACGGCGAAGGATACTCATGCAATCATTTCTGCCTGACGACATGGCCGGTGGGGTTTGGAGCATTGACACATGACAATCGATCCGGAATCGAGTGGTTCTACCGAGCACAAGGACGATGAGGGCTTGGGCTGCTGGTGGTTGGTTGCGATAGGCATCGTGGTGGTCTTTGGCTTGTTGACCGCGTTTTTGGTCCTGACGGGGGGCTGACTACCTGTTGTCCTCAAGACGGGCCAACTCGCGAAACCACACTTTCAATCCATCGAGGCATGCCGGTCCAATGCCGTGGCCCACAGGCTCTTCGATCCATGTGATCGCTGCACTGGAGTGTTCTGCATAGGCATCGCGAATGGCATGCCCACTTGCTACGGGAATGACGTCGTCATGTGTGCCGTGGGACAGAAAGACAGGGCAATCAGCAGGGACATTCAGCGGGTGGTCGTCGAAGATTTCTGGGACAAGTCGACCGCTGCACGCTGCAAGTCCAGCCATTTCGACATGGGACTTCAGCAGCAGCCCATGACCAAGCATCGCGCCTTGGCTAAAGCCCAGCACGATCGTGCGATCACCTCCAGCTTGCGAAACAGCGGCAGGGACGACCTGGGCCAGTTGTTCTTTGGCAGCAAGGGCCCCAGCTGAGTCGTAGGCGATGTCGCCGTCCATTGTTACTTGCAAGTGAAACCACGCTCGGCCGCCGGGCATACCCATTGGGCCAAGATCGTGTGGGGCTTGCAGCGCAACACATCGAAGGCCCGGATCAATGTCGTCTCGCAATCCAAGTAGATCGCCTGCGTGGGCGCCGTAGCCATGCAGCAGTACAAGTGTGCAGGGGTGCTGGGGTACATCGGCCCGCGGTGGGGCGATGATGCCATCGAGGCTCAGGCCTTCGAGTCGTTCGTGGGTGTGTTGCATGATGCAAGCGTAGTCGCAGGAGCATCGTGCGTTCCAAATCTCGCTAGTACGATGCCCGCCAAGACCAAAATGCCAAGGCCAATGTCCCATTGACTCGTTGCCTCGCCCAAGATGAGGCCTCCCCAAACTGTCGTGGCCACAGGTTGAATCAGTAAGACGACAGCGCTGAAACTTGCAGGCAGGTTTCGCAGGCCCCAGATCACAAGCCCCTGTCCAAGTGACTGGGGCACGATTGCCATGCCCGCTAGCCAGATCCACGCCTCGCTAGAGCCTGGCATCAGTCGCTCGTCGAAAGCCCATACGCTGATCAGTAGAACAACGGGGGCGAACGAAACAACGCTCAGCATCACAATTGCCGCTGGTGTGGTGCCACGGAGCACCTTGGCGGACAAGAGGTAGGCGGCGTAGCACACTGCAGTGCCTAGCGAGAGCATGTTGCCAAGCAGCGGGTTAGGTGCGCCTTTTCCGGGTTGGGACATCAAGGCTAAGCCCGCAATGCCTGCCATTGCAAAGGAGGCGCCAGCGGCCCATCGCCAGTCGAGTCGCTCCTTGAGCAACCACCAGCCGCCCACGCCAACAAACACGACCGACACATTTGCAAGGAGTGTTGAGACGCCCGCGGTTGTGTAGGTAAAAGCAAGATGCCATGTGAGTAAGTCAAGGCCAAAGAAGAGTCCGGGTAAGAACAGCAATGGCGTCCATCGAATTGCTGATCCAGGTGAGCCCGACATGCTTCGACGCAGTGCAGGCAGGGCGATGACAGCAAATATCGGTATGGCTAGTACCAGTCGCCAAAACGCCGAGGCCATAGGCCCAATGTCAGCTTGCATGGCTTTCTTGGCAAAAATCGCCGCAAACGAAATGAATACGGCGCCAGCGACCACTGCAACGATTGCTCGTGTTCGCTGACCTTGATTCATGTCTGCGCCCATTTCATGCCACGCAGGTCTCGCCCACAGAGGGTGTGCGAATGGTGCAACCCCGTTGAGTGAGCCGCGATGCAAGTGCATCACGGGCATCTGGCTCCCCATGATTCAAGATGACCTGCCCAGGCGTGTCATTCGCCAGAAGCCATGTCTCAAGGCCTGTTGCGTCAGCGTGCCCCCCGAATGCATCAACGACTTCAACGTTGGCTTCGACCGCAATTGTGCGTCCATCAATCTTCACTGTAGGTGGATCGCCTGAGAGGTGTCCCACCAGAGTTCCAGCAAGACAGTGCCCCGACAAGAGCACCGTTGCTTTGGCATCAGGAAGCCATCGAGCGAGATGTCGCAGAATCGGTCCGCCTTCACCGAATCCGTTGCCTGCGAGAATGACGGCTGGGGCAGCGAGATCATCCAGGCGCGAGGCGTCCTTGCGAGACATGAGTTTGTACAGCCCTGGAAAGTCCAGTGGATCATCCAGCCCATGCTGCGAAGAGGGATGCAGATCATCGGGCCAGTGCGAATGGATGTCAGTGGCTCGGGCAGCTAAGGGCGAATCCAGATACACATTCATCTCAAGCAGACCCCGGCTCTGGAGCGTCCGCAACACGTGCAGAAGTTGCTGCGCCCGGCCGATGGCGAATGTCGGCACGATGATGGGCCCGCCGCGGTGGGCCGCAGCCGCGACGATGCGCGCTATCTCGGACTCCACATTGTCGACGCTTCGCCGTTCTCGGTCGCCATAGGTTGACTCCATGATCACAAGGTCGGCAGAGGGGCATCTTGTTGGCCCTGGAATCGGGGGGGCATCATCTCGTCCGAGATCGCCGCTGCACACGACCCGTCCATCTGGGCAGTCAATCTGTACTGATGCGGCACCGAGAATATGACCGGCTTGCTTCAGTCTCAACGATACGCCCTCGCCAAGGTCAACGGCTTCGTCGATTTGCAGTGGGACCAGACGATCCAAGAGATCGTTGACTTCGGCCTTGGTATACAGAATCGGCGGGGGTTGGTCTCCCTTGGTGAATTGGCCACGGTCGCGGTGCTTGAGCCACTCGTGATGCCGTACACGCTGCAATCGGGCGGATGCCTTGAGCGCTAGGGCAGCAAGATCTGCCGTGGGATGCGTGCAGAACACAGGGCCTCGCCAGGGAGTTTGCATGAGCATTGGCAAGCGGCCGGAATGGTCGACGTGGACATGGGTGAGCGCAACAGCGTCCAGCCAGCGTGTGTCGATGTTTGGCAATGTCGTATTGCGGTCATGGCCACTAGGTTCGCCCTGCACGAGGCCTAGATCCACAAGGACCCGCCGATGGCCAGTATCAATGAGCGTGCTGCTGCCCGTCACTTCACCTGCAGCACCAAGTAAGGTAGCTCGAAGGTCAGGCATGGAATGCTAGGGGCGTGCTAGGGTTTACGGACATGACTCTTAGTATCGGCATCCTGGTCGTTTCAGATCGAGCCGCTGCCGGGGAATACACCGATCGAGGTGGTCCTGCGGTGCATGCATGGCTTGATCGCCGCTTGACCGTCTCCTTTGATGAGGTGCTTACAATCGTTCCTGACGAGGCTGATGCCATTGAGGCATCATTGCGAACCATGTGCGACACGCTCAAGTGTGCCTTGGTGCTTACAACTGGCGGCACGGGGCCCGCAGCCCGTGATATCACGCCTGACGTCACGGAACGAGTCTGCGATCGAATGTTGCCCGGGTTTGGTGAAGCCATGCGACTGGCCTCACTCAAGGTTGTCCCAACAGCCATTTTGTCTCGACAAGAAGCAGGGCATCGTGGGTCAACCCTCATCATTAATCTGCCGGGACATCCAGCAGCAGTGGCCGATTGTCTCGACGCTGTTTTTGACGCCGTGCCTTGGTGCCTTGAATTACTTGGTGGGCCTCGGCTGGAAACCGATCCGCCCGCGTGGCGACCCAAGCACGCCCCGCGGGAGTAAAGTTGCCTTCGTCATGTCTCAACCAGATCCAGATTCTGCAGTTGCTGCGTTGATCGAGGCCTTCGATGTACTGGAGGACTGGGAAGACCGCTATCGCTACATCATGGATCTTGGCGCAGCATTGCCAGCCATGGATCCTGCGATGCGCTCCCCCCAGACGCAGGTGCACGGTTGCCAAAGTACGGTCTGGGTCGCCTTGACCACTGATGGCAAGGCGGTTCGACTTCACGCAGACAGCGATAGTCACCTTGTGAAGGGACTCGCGGCAATTGTGGTGGGTGTGCTCGATGGCAGGACCGTTTCGGGCGTGCTCGACTTTGACCTGGCGGGGTTGTTTGACGCACTTGCATTGCACGCGCATCTCAGTCCCACACGAAGCAATGGTCTTCATGGAATGATTAAACAGGTCATGGAGCGCGCAGGGGCGTTAGCAAAGGCGACCTAAGCCAAGGGAATTAGCTGCCAAGGCACTCTGCCGCATGCGCTAGCGCAGCTCCGATGTGATGAAGCCCGTCGCGTGTGGCTTCGTCGATTATGGCGCCCTCCTCGTCGAAACAGCTGTGCACCGAGGGGACACATCGTTGTTGTGGAATGACGTGCATGCCGAGGCTCGACAGCACCGTTCTGGTAAAGGGCAATCCCCGAACGCCACCAAGTGATCCAGGCGATGCCGAGACTAGGGCGCACACTTTGTGCGTAAAGCAATCGAGCCGCTCAAAACCATCCTGGGGACGACTGAGCCAGTCAATGGCATTCTTGAGTGCAGCGGGTGGGCCGCCGTTGTATTCAGGAACGCCGAGCAAAAGGGCATCATGTTCGCGGAAGACAGTTCGAAGTCCAAGGACGCTCTCGAGTTGGCCATCCTCACCCTCGCTGTCTGCATTGAACAAAGGCAATGGGTAGTCCGCTAGGTGAATCACGTTGATCGTCGCGCCCGCCTGTGACGCGCCTTCGGCGGCAACTTCGGCGATGCGTTGATTCCACGAATGTCGACGGAGTGAGCCGCCCATGGCAATGATTTTCATGCCGACATAGTACGGCCCACGCCGCTACGCTTTCCACCATGCATACACCCCGTCGGGTGAGCCTATTCGTGCTCGCAATGATGAACACGGCCATTGTGGTTGGGCTGGAAGGTCTTCCCGAGGTTGGCTCATTTGGCCTATCACTTATCGCGTGGTACGCCTTGTTCACATTGGTGTTCTTTCTGCCAGTGGGGTTGGTGTCAGCAGAACTCGGAGTGGGGTTCCCTCATGAAGGGGGCGTGTATCTTTGGGTGAAGGAGGGGCTTGGTCCTCGCAGCGCACTTGTGGCTGTGTGGTGCCAATGGCTCCAAATTCTTGTGTGGTATCCGACGGTATTGGCAGTATGTGCGGTGTCGGTGGGATATGTCATCAGTCCGGACATGTTGGACTCGCCTTGGTTTGTGTTGCTGGTCAGCCTTGGCGTGTTTTGGCTTGCAACCATTGCAAACTTTCGAGGGCTGCATGCAACGGGCAGCATCACCACATGGTTTCTCTACATCGGCACCATTCTTCCTGTAGTGCTGGCAATTGGTTTGGCCACCTGGTGGTTGCTTTCAGGGAACCCCTCTGCGATTCCCTTGGAAGCATCCGGTCTGGTTCCGCAGGTTGGTTCAATTGGCCAGTTCGTGGGCATCCTCGCCATTTTCTCGTTCCTGTCGGGGCTCGAAGCGAATGCCGTGCACTTCAATAGGGTGAAAAATCCGCAGCGGTCCATTCCGATCGCGCTGTTGCTTTCAGGTGTTTTGGTCCTTGTCATATCAGTGCTGGGTGCGTTGAGCGTAGCCGTACTCGTTCCGTTGCCCGACATCGACTTCGCAGCAGGCACATTGCAGGTCTTCAGCCATGTGCTTGAGCCCATGGGGGTGGGCTGGATCGTTCGAATCATCGCGATCCTGGCGCTCATCGGCATGATCGGGCACATCATGGTCTGGGTCATCGGGCCCACCGAGTCGATTCGAGTTGCGGCCCATGATGGATTGGTTCCGCCGATACTTCAACGCGTGACGGGCGGGGGAGCGCCTCGCAATGTCATGTTGCTGCAGGCGATTGTTGTATCTGCCATCTGCATGCTCATGCTTGTGCTTGATATGAACAGCGTTTTCTATGTCTTGACCATCGTGTCCGCCCAAATTTATCTAGTCATGTACACATTGATGTTTATCTCTGCGATTGTCCTTCGCATCACTCGGCCTGACGTGAAGCGATCATTCCGCGTGCCCGGTGGACGGTGGGGGATTTGGGTTGTTGCAGGTGGGGGCGCAATGACCTGTGTGGCTGGCATCGTGCTCATGCACGTTCCACCTGAGATGGAGAGCGTTCATCTTTCCAGTTCATGGTTCACACCTATCGTTGCTGGCGTGCTCTTGAGCATTTTGGCAGTACCCCTGGCGCTGTATAGGTGGCGAAATCCATCCTGGAAGGCCTCTGATGAAACAGGCATCGAGACCAAGTCGCCCGACAGTGCTTGGGAACGCGGTGATTGATGCCTGTTCGTATCGCCATGATTTCGGGACCACGAACGGTTTCCACGGCAATGCTTCGATCGTGGGGCAACCGCGCCGACACGGCAGTCTGGGACGAGCCGTTTTACGCCCAGTGGCTTGCCAAGACGGGCAAGTTACATCCTGGTCGTGATGCAGTGCTTGCGGCCCATGCGGATGAACTCGATGCGGATGTTGTGTCGAGTCGGATCATCGGACCAGTTCCCGATGGTCAAGCGATCTGGTACCAGAAGCATATTGCGCAGCATCTTCTTGATGACGTTGATCTATCCTGGCTTGGACAGGTTCGATGTGCATTTTTGATTCGTGATCCAGCTCGCATGCTCGCCTCATTGTGGAAGCGGTTTCCCGAGGCGACCCTGATGGATACTGGCTTGCCCAAGCAGGTCGCTTTGTTTGAGTCCATCGTCGCCTCAGGTGATCGCCCGCCTGTTGTTGATTCAGATGACATCCGCCGCAGCCCTGAAGCCGTGCTGCGAGGCCTGTGCATCGCCCTCGATGTGCCTTTTGATCCTGCCATGCTGCAGTGGCCTTCTGGGGCACGGCCAACGGACGGGGCATGGGCACCTTGGTGGTACGACGTGGTCAACGAAAGCACCTGCTTTGCACCGCCGCCAATCGATGCCCCGCCAGATTTTGAGGGCCCAAGACAACGAGACATTCTTGCAGACGCTCGTGCCTTGTACGATCAACTTGCACAGCACCGTATTGAAGGGCACTGACACATGTTGCAACAATTTGACGATCGCAATACCGATATCAAAGTCTTCATCAACGGCGTGATCGTGCATCGAGACGCTGCGGCCATTTCGCCTTTTGATTCAGTCGTGCAAGGTGGCGATGCGGTGTGGGAAGGCTTGCGGCTCTATGGCGGTCGAATCTTCCGACTCCAGCAGCATCTCGATCGGCTGCGCTCATCGGCCAAAGCACTTGCATTTGACGATATCCCATCCGTGGACACGCTGGCCAGCGCAATCGGCGCCACACTTGACGCCAATGGCATGCACGATGGCGTGCACATCCGATTGACACTGACACGTGGGGTCAAAGTGACCAGTGGAATGGACCCTCGTCTCAACCAAAGCGGCCCCACGCTGATCGTGCTTGCGGAGTACAAGGCGCCGGTCTATGACACGGGCGGACTGTCGCTGATGACAAGCAGTGTGCGGCGGTTTCGGCCTGACATGCTGGATCCCAAGATCCATCACAACAACCTGATTCAATCGATCTTGGCGAAGATCGAAGCAAATGCCGCTGGCGTGGACGACGCTCTCATGTTGGATGACCGTGGCTTCATTGCCGAGACAAATGCAACGCATCTCTTTCTTGTGCATCAAGGCACCGTGTCAACGCCTCGTGTGGTGGCCTGCCCTGAAGGTGTGACGCGAAGTGCTGTGCTTGAGGTGTGCAATCGCGCTGGCATCGATCATTGTGAGCGAGATCTAAGTTTGACTGAGGCCTACCGGGCCGATGAATGCTTTTGTACCGGCACCATGGGCGAACTTGCAGCGGTGACATGTATCGACGGCCGAGTCATTGGCGAGGGATCTGTCGGCACCATGACGCAGCGGCTTAGTGGGCTGTTTGGTGAACTCGTCGTGCGTGAAGCTGAGGCTGTTGGCGATGGTGTATTCAGTCGCGAGCCATGAGAAAGTAGAGCACGTAGTAGAACATCAGCATTACTGATGAGAACAAGCCCAGTGCTGCAGCGACATGCTGATCGGGTTGCCATTGATACATCAACGCTGAAGTTTGATACAGAATGATGCTTGCAGCAAGCAGCACCATGAGGCCCGCAAACAGTACGCCAAGCGTGAAGCCAAACATAATCGAGGCGATGATCGTCCCAATCGCTGCAAAGCTGCCCACGACGACAATGCCACGCAGCCATGAGAAGTTCGTCTTCGTCATGAATGTGAACGTAGTCAGTCCGCACACCGTCGCCATCGTCACAAGGCCGGCCGTTCGAATGACGCCAGCTTCGCCAAATGTTGCAGCTGCGTAGAGCAGCGGAATGAAGATGACCGCTTCAGCAATGATGAACAAACCCAGTCCCACGTACTGGAGTCCGACGCTTGCGGTGCTTCGGGCAAGTCGATCCGCACCCCATGCGACGCCCATAAAGAGGCCCAGCACCAGGAGCCATGTCATGCCCTGGGTCATGCTCATCGCAAACTTCTCGATGCCTGGAATGTTCAGTAGCGCGGTTTCTATACCGGCGAATGCCAGGATCGCACCTGCGAGGTGTAAGTAAGTCCTTCGGACAAAGGCGCTCCGGCTGGCATCAATAGCCTGCGTGGCGGGCGCCATGCGCCGTTGTGGTCGAGTTGAGAATGTGCCTCGTTGATTGTGCATGTGCGGAAACTCCACGCAGCCTACGTGCTGTCTTTGTCCATCATACTGCCGAGGCGGCACACCAGCGTGCCATCGCATCAAGGTGCCTATCGGATGTGGGCGTCGTCTGCGACGCCTCGTTTACCAGTGTTTTGCATGCGTCGTGCACATCTGTGAAGCAGCCCGCCCCGACAGCTCCAAGGAGGGCCGCGCCGAATGCGGAGCCATCATCAATATTGACTGTGGCGACGGGGCACACCATGACATCGGCAATCAACTGCCGCCAGAACGCATGACTTGATGCGCCGCCCGTGAAGCGAAGCGTGTTGGGTGACTCGCCGCCTGTGACAAGCTCAAAACCATCTCGCAAGCCAAAGGCGATGCCCTCGAACACGGCGCGAGTGAGGTGCTCTCGGCCATGATGCAATCGAACGCCGTTGAAGGCGGCGCTGAGCGATGCATCTTCGTGTGGCGTACGCTCCCCTGAAAGGTAGGGGCGAAACAACACGCCCTCGGCACCAGGTTCTACCGACGCTGCCTCTGCGGTGAGTTCGTCATAGGACGCGCCGGTGATATCTCGCCACCAACGAAGCGCACCACCGGCACTGAGCATGACGCCCATGACGTGCCATGTTTCGGGCACCCCATGGCAGAAGGCGTGAAGTCCCTTCCTTGGTGTATCAGAAGGGACATTCGTGGCTCCAAAGAGCACGCCCGAGGTGCCAAGGTTCAGCGATACGCTTCCAGGCGTCGTGATTCCACAAGCGATCGCACCAGTTTGTTGATCGCCGCTACCTGCAACGACCCGTGTGCCAGCGGCCAGGCCCGTAGCCATCGCTGCTTCGGCGGTAACCGTTCCAGTAACTGCATGACTTTCGTGCACGGGAGGCAAAAGATGATGCGGAAGGTCCAGTGCGTCAAGCAGATCGGTGGACCATTGCCGGCTTGCAAGATCGAGCAGCATTGTGCCCGAGGCGTCGCCAACGTCCGTTGCGCGATCGCCAGTGAGACACATCCGCAGATAATCTTTGGGTAACAGCAAGCCAGTGGCTCGTTGGAAGACCTCGGGTTCGTTGTCCCGCACCCAACACAGGCTTGGCAGGGTTAAGCCAGCCATGGGTGGCTTTCCACAGACTGTGCGCCAATGGGCATCTGCTCGGATCGACAGCAGGTTGGCGCATTGTTCGATGGACCGCTGGTCGTTCCACAGGATTGCAGGGCGAATGGGTGCGTTGTTTGCATCGACCAGGGTGCACCCGTGCATCTGGCCGGTAAGGCCCACTGCCTTGATATCGCCTTTGGAACACCCTGCATCCGCGATGGCAGTTCCAATTGCACTGCACGCAGCTATCCACCAGTCGTTGGGATTCTGTTCCGAAGCACCAGCGACGGGGTGGTGCAGTGCAACGGGCGATGATGCCCTCGCGAGCACCTGGCCATCATCGGCATCAAGCACGATGGCACGGGCGCCGCTGGTTCCAAGGTCTATGCCCAGTACAAGCATGCATGCAGCCTATCGAGCCCCATCAATCCCCGGGGGGTCGTACGTGGGCCAATGCTTGCGGCCTGCTAGCATCGACATCTATGGCACGACCAATCACGCTGTTTACGGGCCAATGGGCCGATCTGACCTTAGACACAGTCGCTCAAAAAGCCGCGGCATGCGGCTTTGACGGCCTTGAACTGGCCTGTTGGGGCGATCACTTTGAAGTTGATCGAGCACTTGCCGAGCCGGACTACTGCCAAGGTCGCCACGAGTTGCTGGCCTCGCACGGCTTGAAGACCTGGTCGATTTCAAATCATCTCGTGGGTCAAGCGGTCTGCGACAAGATTGATGAACGGCACAAGGCCATTCTTCCAGCGGCTATTTGGGGAGATGGCGAGGGATCGCACGTGCAAGCGAGGGCCGCTGAGGCCATGAAGGACACGGCGCGTGCTGCAGCCAAGCTCGGCGTGCCCGTGGTCAACGGGTTTACGGGCAGCCGCATTTGGCCGGATCTCTACTTCTTCCCTCCAACGCCTCAGTCGCATGTACAAGCGGGCTACGACGACTTTGCCCAGCGATGGGGGCCCATTCTCGATGTGTTTCAGGAGGTCGGCGTGAAGTTCGCACTAGAAGTGCACCCAAGCGAGATTGCATATGACCTTGTCACCGCTGGCGCGGCACTCGACGCCGTGGGCAATCATCCTGCGTTTGGGTTCAACTTTGATCCAAGCCACCTCATCTGGCAAGGCATCGAACCACATAGGCTCATTGACGCATTCCCGGATCGCATCTTCCATGCCCACATGAAGGACACTCGTCTCTTTCAGGACGGTCAGCGGAGCATGCTTGGATCGCACCTTCAATTTGGCGATCCACGGCGCGGCTGGGACTTTGTAAGCGTAGGCCGTGGCGATGTGGACTTTGATGCCATCATGCGGTCGCTCAATCGCGCAGGCTATGACGGGCCACTTTCTGTGGAGTGGGAAGACAGCGGCATGGATCGAGATCAAGGTGCTGCTGAAAGTTGCGCTTACTTGCAAGCAGTTGCGGTGCATCCTCCTGATCAGGGGTTTGAAGATGCCTTCGCGGGAGACAACGCGTGACACAGCCCATTCGGTACGGCATGATTGGTGGTGGTCGCGATGCATTTATTGGCGGGGTTCATCGCATGGCAGCAAGGTTGGACGACTCCATGACGTTGGTCGCTGGAGCCTTGTCGAGCACGCCAAAGAAAGCGCTGGCCAGCGGGCTTGACCTTGGCCTCGATTCGAATCGCTCGTACGGCACATGGAACGACATGCTCGTAGGCGAGTCCATGCTTCCTGAGTCCGAGCGAATGCAGTGCGTCGTCATTGTGACGCCCAACAATGTGCACCATGCACCGGCAATGGCTGCCATGGAGGCGGGCTTTCACGTTGTGTGTGACAAGCCAATGACCTGTACAAATGCAGAGGCCCAAGCACTGGTAGATACGGCAAAGCGAACGCATCGGGTGTTTGCCGTCACCTACAACTACACCGGCTACCCCATGGTGCGGCAAGCGCGGGACATGGTTCACGCTGGCAGCATCGGGCGTGTGCGTAAGGTTTTTGTTGAATATCTTCAAGGATGGCTCGCGACACCGCTGGAAGGCGATGGCCAAAAACAGGCACACTGGCGTACTGACCCAACGCGAGCTGGCGCTGGTGGTGCGATGGGGGATATAGGTTCTCACGCTGAGAACATCATGTCATTCGTGACGGGCCTCGAGGTCGAGCAGTTCTGCAGCGACGCGTCTGCCATTGTGGAAGGCCGCGCGATCGATGATGACACGGCCGTGCTGCTTCGATTTGCAGGCGGCGCACGAGGCGTGCTGTGCGCCTCGCAGGTGTGTGTTGGGCATCGCAACGGCTTGACGCTTCGGGTCTATGGTGAAACGGGCTCGCTGACGTGGCAACAAGAGCATCCGGATCAACTGCACGTATGCAGCCTTGAAGGACACGACACCACATTGCATCGCGCTGATGCTGGGCTGTGCGAGGCGGCCGCGAACGCCACTCGGCTGCCAGGAGGCCATGGAGAGGCCTTCATCGAGGCATTTGCCAACATCTATCGGGGCGCTGCTGCAGCGATGCACGCGGACCGCGATGATGGTGAAGCATTTGGGTATCAGACCGCGGCAGACGGGGCACGAGGCGTACGGTTTATCAATGCCGTCGTTGACGCTTCGGGCCAAGGTTGGACAGCGTTGGAGGGCTGATCTCATGTTCGATGTACTTTTTCTTTCGCTGTGCTGTTTGCAGGACGCTGTGTCGCCAGAGGCTCAGGAGCCAAAGGTGCTCGTATTCACTCGGACCACCGGATTTCGGCATAGCTCGGTGGACCGCGGCAGTGAGGCGATTGCCGAACTTGGCAAGGGCACGTGGACGACGACCAGAACGGAAGATCCAACAGCATTCTTGCCGGCAACGTTGGCGTCCTACGACGTCGTCATCTTCCTCAACACCACCATGGACGTGCTTGATGAACCCCAGCAAGTTGCACTGGAATCTTGGTTGAATGCCGGTGGCGGTTGGCTTGGTATTCACGCTGCCGCTGACACTGAGTATGACTGGCCGTTCTATGGTGAGGCGCTCTTGGGCGGGGCTTGGTTCAAGACCCATCCGGCGGTGCAAGAGGCTGTGGTGGTGGTTGAAGATGCCCAGCATCCGTCGATGATTGGAATGCCCATGCGATGGACTCGCACAGATGAGTGGTACGACTACCGTGCTTCGCCGCGAGGCTCGATGCACGTGCTCGCGACGGTTGATGAACGTACGTACGATCCCCAAGCTCCCATGGGCGATCATCCCATTGCCTGGTCATCTTCTATTGGCAAAGGTACGGGGCTGTATACCGGTGGCGGGCACACGGTGGCTTCTTTTGATGAACCGCTGTTTCGTCAACACCTATTACAGAGTGTGCAATTCCTTTTGGCTGATGGCTGGATTGACTTGATCGGTACAGGGCTCGATGGCTGGCACCCCGCAGGCGTGTGGGAGAACGTAGGCGATGTGCAATTGGATCCCGAGGATAGCCGCCGACTGTTACCCGTCGATGGCGTACGGGGCACTGGTGTGTTGCTCAATGGAACGTCAGGTCGCGCCCAAGACCTGATCAGCGATGACACATTCGGTGATTGTGAAATCCATATCGAATGGATGATGCCAACTGGGGGAAACTCTGGCATCTATGTCCAAGGCAGCTATGAGGTACAGGTCCTCGACAGCTGGGGGGTTTCCCCTCCAAAGGCCTCTGACGCAGGTGGTATTTACCAACGATGGGATGACAGTCGTCCCGAAGGGGAGAAGGGGTACGAAGGACATGCGCCTCGCGTCAATGCATCACGTGCGCCTGGGCAATGGCAATCCTTTGACATAGTGTTCCTCGCTGCTCGTTGGAACGAGTCTGGTGAAAAGATCCGCAACGCTCAATTTAAGAGCGTCTCCCACAATGGCGTTGTGGTGCACGAGGATGTTGAACTCACTGGCCCAACGCGAGGCGGCTGGGAAGAGCAGCCTGGTGCAGGGCACATTCGATTGCAGGGTGATCACGGACCAGTTGCGTACCGCAATGTGCGTGTGCGACGCATCGGCCCCTGAGCCGAAGGTCGCCAAAGGCGTCTTTGGGGAACTCGCTTAGACGGGGCAAGGCCCGAATGCATCGAGGACAACCAGTAAGTCGTCCACTGATACAGATGAGTCATTTGTGAGGTCTTCAACGCACACGCAGCCACCCCATGCGCTGATGATCGCAAGAACATCACTGACATTTACCATGCCATCGGCAGTCACATCAGCATCGCAAATGGAGCACATCGAATTGCCACCAAGGTTGTTCCAAGGGCCTTCAATATGATTCGGAAGACTGTTGCACATCGTTGAATCGCTGACATTTGCAGCAGAACAATCGCAGCTCATTGACATGCAGCCGCCACTCACGCCAGCTGTATTTCCGTCAAATGTGCAGTTGTCGTGCGAGCCAAGGCTGTCAAAGGCGTAGTTGATCGCGCCGCCATACACCGATGCGCCATTGTTGAGAAACATGACGTTCGAAAAAGTTGGGAATGAGAAATCAGTAAGTCGTATTGCTCCGCCATCAATAGTGGCGAAGTTGTCATCGAACGTGCAGTTGGTGAAGGTTGGATGGCCTCTGGTCACGCTTGCTCCGGCGCCCATTTGGGCCACGTTGCCCGTGATGTTGCAATCTTCAATGGTTGGACTTGAGTCAACGATCCAAAGCCCACCACCGTGCAGCAGCGTGTCATCAAGTGAGCCAGTACCACCCGTGATCGTGAAACCTCGAACAATTGTGTCAGATGTTTCGCCACGGATTATTCGGAAGACTGAGCCAGATCCATTGGCGTCAAGCACGGTTGTGGCGGCACCGTTGGCAGATTCGATAGTGATTGCTAAATTTCGCGTATCAACGGTCCCAGTCCAGGTGCCAGGGCCAATGATGATTCGGTCACCATCACTGGATACGCTGATGGCAGCTTGAATGGTGCTGAATTGTTCTGGAACCAGTCGTGTTTCGCCTGCAGATGCACCCGTGACAAGGAGCAGGCACAGAATGCTGCTCAAACAGGCTGTGGTTGCTCGCGTCATGTTCGGATCCTTACATCGCGTTCAAATGGGCCGATCTGCCCGTGGGCGTGCCAGCAATTCCTCTTGCGATTAGACCGAGTCTCGCGGAACCAGCGCTGCAATGCTAGCGAAACCAGTGGTATCTGAGTCAAAACCTCAATTTTGATGCTTCCAGCAGTGATTCGCCGCTTGTCGTGGCTCGCTCGGGAGGTACGCTATAGGGCGTTGAGGACCACTTGTTCGCAATGGGCGGAACCCATCTGCAGACAACCATTTACGCAGGAGAGACTACATGCCTTTGAGAAGCAGTTTCGGTGTGATGACTGGTGCGATTTTGGCGGCCACGATGATGGGCGTTGTGTCTACGGCGGTCGCTGAAGACGAGGACTTCGTTTCAATTGACATCTTGGCCGATGGGCCACTTGGCACAAGCCTTCGATTTACCTTCGCCGAACCCCTCGTGAATCAAATTCGCATAGATGGCGCTCCGTGGGACGTCGTTCGGCTGGGCAATGAGAGCATTACCGCTTCAGCGGGTGAGCCTGCACTGCCCGATGTTTCTCGTTCGGTCAGCATTCCTGGGGACGCTGCGGTTCGAGTTCGCATGATCGGCGGAACCTATCGCGATCTCGAGGGCTTCTCCGTCGCTCCGAGCAAAGGCACGATTTACCGCGACGTGAACCCGGCTGATGTTCCCTTCGCCTTTGGCGACGTCTACGCCACGGCCGGCTTCTGGCCAAGTGAATTGGTCTCGATGCGTGAGCCGCACATTATTCGAACTGCTCGTGGTGTTGTGGTCACCGTGAATCCACTTCAGTGGGATCCTTCTACGGGCACACTTCGCGTTTGGCAAAACATGGAAGTAGCTGTCGATGTGATCGGTAAAACCACCAAGAACATCCTGCCTGAACTGACGGATTCTAAAGCAGACTCGTCATTTGAAGCGCTGTATCGAAACCACTTCGTGAACTGGCCTGTAAGCCCTCGCTACGACGACTTGCAGGAATACGGAGACATGCTCATCATTGCGGCGGATCAATATGTTGACAATATGCAGCCATTTGCCGACTACAAAAACGGCACTGGTCGAAACTGCACGGTGATGTCCGTTGATTCGATCGGCAATAGCGCTTCAGCAATTGAGGCCCATATCAGTTCAACATATCTCAGTGGTAGCCTTGCCTACGTTCTTCTAGTGGGCGATGCAGCTGATATTGCTGCTCCATCTGCCGCAGGCGGATTGGCCGACCCTGTCTACGCCTTGATGACAGCGGATGATTATCCAGACGTCTTCATCGGTCGATTTTCGGGCAATACAGATGCGGACATCGATACGCAGGTCGAGCGTGCGATTCGATTTGAGCAAGAGCAATGGACCTCAAGCCCGCTGTACAAGCGAGCTGCAGGTATTTCCTCGACCCAAGGCCCTGGTGACGATGGTGAATACGATGACGTGCATGTGGGCAACATCATGAGTCAACTCGAGAATGAGTACGACTACACATGGACAACCGTGATCTCCGATGCTGGAGGCACTGTGTCACAAGGCATGGATGCGATCAACAGCGGCCTGGGCACGATTGCCTTTTGCGGCCATGGCACGACCACATGCTGGGGCAGCGGTGCTCAACTGTGTAACAGTGATGTCGATGCGCTGACGAATACTGAAATGCTCCCCTGGATCATTTCTGTTGCATGCCTCGTTGGTGAGTACAACGCTGGTACATGCTTCGCAGAAGCCTTTACACGTGCTACGCACAATGGCCAGCCCTCTGGTGCCATCATGATGTACGGCGCAACCATCTTGCAAAGTTGGTCAGAGCCAATGTGCGGCCAAGATGAGATTTACGACTTGTTTGCGGCCGAACGATATGTTTCTCAAGGGGCCCTGTGTTACGGCGGCTCTTGTCAGATGATGGATGAATATGGAAGCGTCGGCGTTGACATGTCTAAGACATGGCACATCTTCGGCGACCCTTCCCTCATTCTTGTGGGAACGGCTGAACCTCCAACAGGTGTGGCGCTCTCTGGGAGCGGCTTTGCAGCTGAGGGTCCAAACGGTGGTCCCTTCAGCCCTGATACCGCAGTATTCACCCTTATGAATCACGATGACACGTCCGTCAATTACAGCGTCTCAGTAGATGTTGCGTGGGCTGATCTGGATAACGTAGGTGGACTGTTGCCTGGCAACAGCGACGCCGCCATTGGGGTGTCGCTCAACAGTCAGGCCACGAGCCTTGGGAATGGTCTGCATGTAGGCAGCGTGACCTTCATTGATACTGATACTGGCACCACCATTGCTGTAAAGGACATTTCAGTCAACGTTGGCGTGCCGGTATCCATCTACGCATGGGACTTGGACAGCGACCCAGGATGGGCCATGAATGGCGAATGGGCATTTGGTCAACCCACCGGCCAAGGTGGTGAGTTTGGCTTGGCTGATCCAAACAGTGGTGCAACGGGCAGCAGTGTCTATGGCATTAACCTCAGTGGTGATTACAGTGCTTCGGAGGGGGCTGCAATGTCGCTCACGACGAATGTGATCGATTGCTCCTCACTGAATGATGTGGAACTACGGTTCCAGCGTTGGTTGAATTCTGATTATCAGCCGTATGTGACGCAACGTCTTGAGGTCAGCGCTGATGGCACCAACTGGACCGCGTTGTTTGACAACGGTGACACAGAAACAACCGCAAGCTCTTGGAGCGAGCAAGTGCACGATATCTCCGGCATTGCAGATGGCGAAATTGCCGTTCGTGTTCGTTGGACCCATCAGGTCACATCATCTGGCGCCTGGGCCTACTCAGGCTGGAACGTCGATGATGTTGCCATTTGGGGCATCGATGCGGACAGTGAGCCATGTGACGGCGATTACACGGGAGACGGAATGGTCGACGCAACTGACATTCTCGCCGTGCTCGGTGGTTGGGGTGAGTTCAACGCCAACGACCTTCTGTCGGTCATCGCAAACTGGGGCAGCGGCTGCTGACTCTGAGTCATTCATGAATCCGTCTCAGGCCCCTGCCACCCGATCGTGTGACAGGGGCCTGTTCTTTGCCATCGGACGAACCAAGCCAAGGGGTGACTATGCTTTTGGGCATGTCGCAGGCTGATACTCCACAACTAGACCCTCAACTGCAACACGTGCTCGACGAGTTGTATGCGGGGGGCCTCATGGACTGGAGCGACCTTGATGCCGTGGCTGTACGCGCCAAGCTAGCCGGCGTGAAACCAGCCTTGACAACCCCACACATCGCCCATGTAGAGCAGATCAATGTGCCAATACCCAATGCATCACAATCGATTCGCTGTCGTCTCTATCACCCAGAGCCTGGCACGGTTGTGCCCCTTCTGGTGTGGTTTCATGGCGGGGGCTGGGTATTGGGGACGCTTGATGGGGAAGAAGGCACTGCACGGCTACTGGCCCAGAGGGGCCACATGGCTGTGTTGTCTGTTGACTATCGTTTGGCTCCCGAGCACCCGTTCCCTGCTGCCATTGACGATGCAGTGACGTGCTTTGATTGGGCCTGTGCACACAGAGACATGCTCTCTGTCAGCACCATTGGTGTAGGTGGCTGCAGCGCAGGTGGCAACCTTGCTGCCGTTGTCAGTATGCAACGTGCACATTCCACTGGCGATGGAGTGCATGTGTCTCCCGCACACCAACTGTTGGTGTATCCCATTACTGATTGCAGTGATGATCGAGCATCTATGTTGGCCTTCGGCGATGGACTGGTACTGCATCGCGAGCACATGCGGTGGTTTTGGGATCAGTATGTCCCAATCGCTGCAGAACGAGCGCACTGGCGAGCGTCTCCGCTCCGCGGTGACGTGCCAACTTCAATGGCCCAGGCGACCATACTGCTTGCCCAACTCGATCCATTGCTCGATGAAGGTCTTGCGTACGCCGAGGCATTGCGCAACGGCGGCGTGTGTGTGCAGGTTGAAGTGGGCCAAGGTCTCACCCACGGGTTTGTTGGCATGTGCCGAAAAGTCAAAGCGGCAAAGAGCCTCTTTATGGGCACTATTGACAAAGTATCCACTGCGTTACGTGCGGCGCAACACTGAAGTGGGATGCAGATCAGGCAAGCATAAAGAGGGATGTTTGTTCGAGCAGGCTAAACAGCCCATGGTCTTTTTCCGGTGGCGGGGCACTCATTGCACGCATCAGATGAGCACACAGCAAGGCCCCGTACGTACCAACGGCATATCCCAGTACGGCTAGCAAGACACCAACGGGTGCAAGTCGTGGATTGAATGCGCCTGCAATCACTGGGGCAGAGGCTGCGCCACCGATGTTTGCTTGGCTTGCTACGGCGATAAAGAAACTCGGTGCCTTAATCAGCTTGGCGACGAAGAACAGCAAGCCACCTTGGAAGGCGATCCAAATCAATCCGATCAAGAACAAGATTGGAGCATCAACGAGCGCTGCGAGGTCCATGCCCAAGCCAATGACTGCCACGAGCGTATACAAAAATACTGTTGCAACGCGACTGGCGCCAACGTCTTCAAGCGACCGGGCACTCCTCAGGCACGACAGGGCGACACCCATTGTCGTAGAGAGCACAATCAGCCAGAAGAAAGGGCTGTTTAAACTGAAGTCACTGCTGCTAGGCCACACGTGCCCAATCCAGGCAGCCAATGGGTTCGCGATGATGAAGGAAAGCCCTGTTACGCCAAAGGCCACTGCAAGCAGGGTGAAGTAGTCATTCGTTGTCGCTATTCGCGATTTGCCGCTATGTGTAGATAGCAACCGTGAGGTGAGGTCATCGACGGCCGATCGATCCGCTTTGAGCCAGCGATCAAAGGCCTCTGATCGAGCGGCCATCCACAGCAAAAAGCCCATCCATAGGTTTGCAACGATGACGTCTACCGCAACCATCTGTGCGAATAGTCCATCGCCAGGCAAGAAGACCTCTCGCATAGCGACCTGATTGGCGCTGCCGCCAATCCATGAGCCAGCTACTGTTGAAAGGCCCTTCCAGAGTTCATGTGGTTCAGCCCCAGCCGGGAGCGATGGATCAAAAATCCAGATGATGCCTAATGCGATGGGCCCGCCCAAAATGATGCCGATCGTTGCTGTAAAGAACAGCACCAGCAGCTTGGGCCCCAGCCGAAGGATGCCAGGCAGATCGATCGCCACAGTCAACAGCACCAAGCAGGCGGGCAAGAGAAAGCGTGAGGCTACCCAGTACAGATCCTTGCCATGGCTATGCATAGGTACATCACCCACGAGACCAGTCGTGGCGAGCACACTTGGGATGAAATAACACAACAGGATTGCAGGGACGACGGCATAAAAGCGTTGGAACCTTGCCATGGCCGATGTTCGAAAGATCAGTGCAAGAACGATGAACAGCACGCCCAGCACGGCGGCAGGATGCGTGATGAGGAACTCACGAGGTGCTTCTTCCGTGGCGGCAAGGGCAAGGAGCATATGCATACTGACATTCTGCCAGATCAAGGGGTGTCGTGTTTGCGCATTGGGTGCTCAACGAAGGCCATCAAGAAAAAAACCAGTCGTTCGAAGCGTGACTTCGTCAAAAAGCAATCAAGGCCCCGAGCGTGTGCTCGGGGCCTTGCAGGTTGCATTGAATAATTGGGGTTGGTTCAGCAGTCGCTGCCAAAGTTACCCAAGACCATCAAGATGTCATCCACGTTGTACTGGCCGCCAAAGCCGCCCAGCACGGTGAGGATATCGTCCACGTTGACAGTGCCATCAACGTTGAAGTCGCCATCGCAGGGCTCATCGCCACAGTTGTCGTCGAATGCATTGCCGCCGCCGTCGGTCCAAGGGCCACCAATGGTGTTGGGGGCGTTGCCACAGAACAGGGTATTGGAGAACGAAGGATTGCCCGAGGACAATACAACGTAGGCAGCAGAGGCCACGTTGTCACGGAAGATGCAATTCGTGAAGTTCGGGGCACCAGTGGTGCGGAGGGCAGAGCCCGCTACGTTGTATCCACCGCGGATCGTGAAACCATTCAACGAGCCGCTTTCGCCACTCATCATTGTCAGAACCGTGGCTTGGCCGCCGGCATCAATAATGGTAGCTGCCGGGTCGCCCGAGGCCGCAATGAGCTCAATCGAGCGTCCGTTGAAGTCCAATGCTTCGTTGTATACGCCTTCAGCGACGGTCACGGTGCTGCCTGAGCCAACCTCGTCAATCGCAGCTTGAATGGTTGCAAAGTCGCCAGCGGGGCCGACTGTGACGTCTGCCGGAGGCGCTTCGCCATGCTTATGTTCAACCGTCTGGTAGATCATCGCAGGAGCAGAACTGCTGTTCGCTTGTGCCCACACGATGTAGTTTACGTACTGCGTATTCAGCGACTCTCCACTGAGGGTGAAGGTGTGGTTGTAGGTCTGGTTCTCGCCCGCAGAGAGCGTCACCGTTTGGGTCGTGGCTGACTGGCGAAGCGTATTGAACTGCAATTCGCCGGCTTCTGGGAATGTGACGAGGTCGTAGGTCTGCGCGATGTAGAGCTTCAAGTTACGCGTTGCGCCACCGTTTTCGATGCCCAAATCCACATCAAGCTTGTATTGATTGCTGCCGAGATCGGTGCCGATGACGTCAATCGTGACGTCCGAGGTCAGTGAAGCGTTATTCACTAGGCCTTGTAGTTGCGTGGCGTTTGCACCAGGTGAGCCATACGAGCCAACCTGAGACCAGGTGCCATCTACCCAGACAGTGGGATATCCACTTAGGTTGTAGAAGTTGATCAAT
>JABAAC010000114.1 GCA_014238965.1 Phycisphaerales bacterium
CAGCAGGGCATGTTGTGGATGTCATCGCCAGCGTGCACGGAAGTAGAAATTCGGACCTTGGAGTGGTTGCGTCAGGCGCTTGGTTTGCCAGCGTGCTTTGCAGAGGGTGGCCCCGGCGGTGGTGTCATTCAAGATACGGCATCGAGCGCAGTGCTTGCGTGCATGATCGCAGCTCGCGATCGCGCAACCAACGGCAGGGCTCGCACCGATGGATTGCACAGTGTTGGCAAACCCGTCACGGTGTATGCATCGGCTGACGCGCACTCCAGTGTGATCAAGGCAGCACGTCTGTGCGGAATTGGCGATGCGCAGTGTCGTCTCGTGCCGGTGAACGATAGGCGTGAAATGGACGTCGAGGCGCTAAGAAACCTAGTTGAGCGAGACATGGAGGCAGGGGCTATTCCCGCATTCTGCTGCGCAACAGTTGGCACGACGGGCTGCGGGGCCATTGATCCAGTTGATGCCATTGCTCAGGTGTGTCAGTCACATGGGCTGTGGCTGCATGTGGATGCAGCGTGGGCGGGGACAGCGGCGCTGTGCGAGGAGTTCCGCGACAGTGTTGTGCAGGGTGCCCATCGTGCAGACTCTTGGTGCTTCAATCCACACAAGTGGATGGGGGTCAATTTCGATTGCTCGTGCCTGTGGTTAGCCGATCTGGCGCCGCTCATCGAAGCGATGTCGATTACGCCTGAATATCTACGTAATGACTCAACGGATTCTGGCGCTGTTGTGGACTACCGCGACTGGCATGTGCAGTTGGGGCGACGATTTCGAGCACTGAAATTGTGGCTGTTGATTCGATGTACTGGCATTGCCGCGATTGCCGAAATGGTGCGGCACCATGTGCACTTGGCTTGTTGGTTGGAGACGCAGGTCAATGCAAGTGAGTTGTTTGAGTTAGCCGTTCCACGGTCACTGGGGCTTCTGTGTATTGGCCATCTCGATGGCGATGAAGCCACACAGCGTGTGCTCGATGCGGTGAACGATGATGGGCGATTCGCCGTAACGCATTGCCGTATTGGGAAGTCGCTTGTGATGCGGGTGGCGATTGGCTCGCTTGCTGTAGAGGCGGTACACGTTGAGTCGCTCTGGGCGAGGATTTCCCAAGAGGTGTCCAGCTGATTTTAGTTTGGATCCGCGGGGGCATGGCTGTACGGTGGGGGGGCTTGAACCAACTTTATGTGGAGGGATGTACACGATGCTGGCTTCAACCTCGGCCCTTATGCTGACTCTATCGAGCGCTGTTGGCGCTCCATTTGACTTTATTCGTATCGGTGATATTGATGGCTTTGGTTTCGAGACCGGAACCCATCCGTGCGCGGCAGAATTGTGCTGGCCGTTTAAATCACCATGGCCATTCGTCCAGACTGACTTGGGCGCATGCAGCGGAGGTGTCCTGATCAATGGCGCGGGTGCCCAGATCAATTTTGATTCGGCCGGGATGTTGGAGCATGGGGACTTCCTGCCGAATCTCGACTGCAACTACTACGGATCTCCTGGCTTCCATGCAAACTCCGATGAGTTTGACAATCGCGAAGCAGCCGAGCTCGGCGGTGGAGGCTATGGAACGTACGTCGAAGTTTCTGAGGCCGTGGACATCGCGTCAAGTGGATCCGGCTGGACCGATGTCGCCGTGTCGGGTACCGGCGTGGGCTGGGACGGGTGCCTTCTTGCCCCGTCCACCGGAGGATATGTGTGCGGTACAGGTGAGCCCAACGTTGTCTTTGACTTTAAGGTGACCGATGGAGATCCATCTGCACCCATTTACCTCAACATCTTGTTTGCTGACTACGACCTCGACAATTGGCTCGATGGCGTTGAGGTCGTTTCCTCAACTGGCACGATGATGACCTTGATGTTGACATTTGACCCCGATGGCGAAGATGGCCGAATTCAACGAGCCATGGCGGAGATTCCGTTTTCGCATGTTTTCCCCACGTGGCCCGCGAGCATGGATGGTTTCGCCCAGGTGAAGGTCAGGCTCGATGATGAGATGTTGACAAGTTATGACTACATTGAACTTTCGGCCTCACCAATCTTTCAACTCGGCTGCTGCTGCTATCCGGATGAGCAAGGTTTCTGGAGCTACGAGATGATGACCAAAGATGACTGCGACGCAGCCAGCGGGATCTACCAAGGCGATGGCGTCGAGTGTGCCGCGGGCGATCCAGCGTGGGGCGCTTGTTGTTTTACAGAGGTGGGTGGGGTTGAAACCTGTATCGACACAGTCGACTGCTATTGCGAAGACATCGGCGGCGAGTTTCACGATTATGAGGCCTGCGATGACGATCCTTGCGGGCTAGTGGACACTGGCTGCTGTTGTTATTACAGCACCACTGCGGTCGATTGGGTGCAGGGGCAATTGTCCAGTACGGACTGCTCCGCTGCAGGGGGCATGTATTTTGGCGACGGTTCAGTTTGTGGAGTGGGTGATTCCCAAACGGGCGCTTGCTGTGTCGGGGGTGTTGATTGTCAAGATGAGACACTGTTGTGTGAGTGTTCCGATTCGGGGGGCACCTTTTACGCAGGGCAGACGTGCGCCGACATTGGAGACAAGTGCGCACCGGTCACGGCAATGGGGGCGTGTTGTTACCTCTCGGGAACGCCACTGTTATTCGTATGTGACGAAATGACCGAAGATGAGTGCTTGGCCCCCACCCGGTTATTGCCGAGGTGGCATGCGGGTGTGACATGCGATATGCCCTGGGTTTGCCGCGGCGTGTATGGAGCCTGCTGCGTGGGCTTTCGTTGCGTTATGACTCGCGAGATCGCGTGCACGCTTGCCAGTGGCACGTGGCACGCATCCACGCCGTGCAGCGAGGTGTCATGCTTGGAGTACTGCCTGGCAGACCTCAATCTTGACGGTGTCGTTAATGTTGACGATCTCATGTTGTTGATTGGTGCTTGGGGGGTATGCCCCTGACCATCGGTATTCGGGGCGCATGCCCTATAGATCGCAAAAGGTGCCTGGCGCCCTTTCGATCACTCAGCGCTTGAGCGCTTTCTTGAGTTGCTTCTCGGTCTGGCACAGCGCAAAGACTTTGTCGAGCCGCACCATCTTCAGCAACTTGAGCATGTCGTCACCGACGTTCGACAGGACCGTCTTCATCTTCATGCCAGCGGCACGGCTTCTGGCATCAATCAGCATGCCGATGCCCATGGAGTTCATGAATGTCACACTATGCAGGTTGATGACCAAGTACTTCAGGCCCGGCTTGCACGTGCCTAAGGCGTCTTGCACTGCTAGTGCAATGATTTTTGACTCCCGTTGACCAATGTTGGGCAGCGAAACAGTCGCCACGAGGGCATCGCCGTCGTTGGTGAACTCAACGAAAAGGGATTCGCCTGTGGATTCGGTGTGCATGTAGGCCTGTCTCCGGTCCGGGGCTCCATGTGCTGGGGCAGCCCTGTCCGACGAGTCTACAGGCTCAGGGGCCTAAGCGGGCCAACGCAAGCAAGGACTCCAGATCATCGAGCATTTCAACAGCGCTTTGGTAGCGGTCAATTGGATTCTTGGCCATGGCAGTCTCGATGAGCAACCCAACCTCCTGGGGCAAATTGGGTACCACTATGCGGGGGTCTCGCACGGCCTCTTCTCTGTGACGACGCATGACGCTTTTGATGTCCTTGGATCCCTGGAATGGGGCCTCCCCCGTTGTCAGGTGGAAGAACGTGGCGCCAAGTGCATACAGATCACTGCGGTGGTCGATGACCTCGCCGCGACATTGCTCGGGGCTCATGTAGTGCGGAGTACCCACGATGCGACCTACGTTGTGATCACCTTCGGCATTGGCTGCAAGCACTAACCCAAAGTCGCTGAGTTTGGCTTCATGCTCTCCAAGCAGAATATTATCTGGTTTGATGTCGCGGTGAATCATGCCTCGTCGATGTGCAGCATCTAGGCCCCGGCAGGCGTCTCGCGTAATTCGGGTGGCATCGATGAGTGGTAGAGCACCGAAATCTTTGACTCGAGCGAGCGCCGTTCCTGCGTCACACTTCTCCATCACCAGAAACAGCGCGCCCTCGTGTTCGCCGGCATCGTGCACGGCAACAGTATTGGGATGCCCAAGCCGTGCCATCGACCTTGCTTCGCGCATGAATTGATCACGCAGTAAGTCGAATTTCGCCGAGTCGGGCCCAAGCAACTTGATGGCCACTTCTCGTTCAAGGAATTCATCGCGTCCTTCCAGCACCATGCCTTGGCTGCCACGACCCAAGACGGAGACCACCATGTAGCGACCAATCTCTTCACCGATAAGTGACTCTGGATCGATTGGCGCGTTCTCTTGGGACAGGAGATCAGTCGCAGCCTCACTGTCAATCAGGAGTTCGGTTGTCTCGAAGCCAAGACCGGCCGGGGCGCCTGAAATGGTGGCCGCCAAACTCAATCCACGTGCCGCTGTATCAGCATAAAACGCCTCAGACAGTGCTGCTGCGCATCGCGGGGCTAACTGGCGGGCGACCACTTCACACACGGCTGGAAAGACGCCATGGTCGTGATTGAGCATCTGGGCGACCCCGATGAGTTCACCTTGCTGGTCTCGAAGCGGCACGCACAGTACGGACTGGGTTTGAAAGCCCGTGACTTCATCAAATCGTGGGTTGAACCGGTCATCCGCATACGCGTCTGGCACGTTCAACATGGCGCCTGAAAGGATGGTCGCCCCAGCAAGGCCCGCATCGGCAGGCATGCGGATGAGTGGCTCGGTCTCACCCTCATCGCCGTGGGCCACCACCGTGAGGAGTTCGCCAGCCTCGCGATTCAATCGAAACACACTGGCTCGCTCGGCGTTCAGCCCATCGCGAAGAATGTCACAGATCGCCAAGAGTTTGGCGCGACCACCGCGGGCCGTACGCAACTGTCGATCAATTTTGGGTAAGTCAAGAAATGCTGGCCGCTGGCCGGGGCCTCGAAGTTGGGCCGCATCAAGCATGGCCTGCACGCGTGCAGTTGCAACTGAGGGGCTCAGTGGACGAGTCAGGTAGTCATCCGCCCCACGCTCAAGTGCTCGAATGATGCGTTCATGTTGATGCCGATCAGACACCATGATGACACCCATTTCGGGAAATGCTGCACGAACGGTTGTCAGCAGTTCTTTGCCCTTGGCATCTGTCAGCGCATCATCGAGCAACAGCAGGTCGCATGGTTGTCTCGACAACGCTTGCATGGCGTCTTTGCCTGTGCCACAGGATGACACCGCATACCGCTGCATGCCCAAGTGGACACGCAGCAGACCTCGGCTGGTTTCATTGCCATCGGCAATAACGATTCGGTGGATTCCCGATTGATTTGCAGCGGAGCCATCCATGCTTGTCATCGTAGTGTGAGGGGGTGTCTCGCACCCATTCGCTCCGGCACTTCACTCAACGTATGAATCGAAGCCGCCCAAAGTCCGGGACTAGGCTCATGCCACCGTCGACGATGGGATGTGCTGCGGGGTAGTACACGACAAAGGCCTTGCCAACGAGTAAATCCTCGTTCACGACAAATGGGTCTGGGTCAACAAGTTCCGCGACCATTGGGTGCGGCCAGCCCCACAGGCGACCATCATTGGACCGCCCACTGTTGTCGCCAAGCATGAAGTACTGATCGTCCTTGAGCGTGATGATGCTGTCAGGTGATGTCGCAGCACCTGGGCGACCGGGTCGGACTGTCCCCGCGGCATCGGAGTCCGGCGCGTGTGTAATGGCGTTCTGTCGCAGCAGATCGCGTCTGTAGAACAAGTCACGATCAACGCTGATACTTGCGATACTTGCTGGTCCACCGGAAACCGTCCATTGCATTTGAGGAGCTTGTGGAAGGTGGCTGGTCAGTTCCATATCAGACATGGTTGAGCCGATCAGGCCTGTTGAGTATTCAAGGCGTTCTCGAGGCGTCCAGTCGTATTGAATGCGCGCGACTTCATTTCCATGAATTCGAATAATTGCTGTTTGGTCACGGTGTTCAACCTCAACGCTTGCAGCAACGCCACCAATGATCGAGTGGCCTTTGTCAAAGATCGACTCTACAAGCACGTTGGGATTGTCAGCACGAGACATCTCAATGCCGACACCATTGGTCGACATGATGAATCGGAATAGGTGTGACCGAGCGGCTAACTCGAACTCAGCTTGGCCGCCTTCGGCCACGGTGACGGCGGCTCCGATGCGCAAGTCACTGGCAGGGTAGGTCGGCACAGGCGAGAACATGTTGTAGGCCACCCAGTCATCAAGAGGAATTCGATGATCATCCCAAGTGAGCGATGCGGTGCTCGTGCCAGAGTGCTGCCATGTCGTGCCATTGTGTTCCCAAGCATTGGTAGGCACGGGTGTCCATGGCGAACTTGTATCACGCGTCAGCGTCTCGGGGCTTGCAGGTGGTCGGCCGCCATCATGTAAGCGTTGCCAAACTCCCGATTGCACATGGTCTGGTTTTCTTGCAATGGCAAATGCGCTGTCATTGGCACCTTTGATGAATAGATCGCCGTCAATAATCCAAACGGACTCACCGGGCAAGCCGACCATGCGTTTGATGTAGTTCGCAGCGGCACCTTCAGGTTGTGTTGGATTTCGAAAGACGGTCACATCCCAGCGATCAGGCGACCAAAATGGGAACAAAGTCTTAAGAACAAGCACACGGTCGCCTGCCCGGGGGCGAAGCTCAGCCTTATCTGGTCGCAGCAATTCACTTCGGCCAACGGTGTGATCACGCAGTCGCCCTAGGTCCGGCCGGCCGCGAGCATCGAGGCCTACTGGCGTTGCAACGCCAGTTTGAGAACTGGTCAGGACAAGGTGCTGCCCAAGCAGGGTCGGTGCCATGGAGCCAGTTGGAATGACGAAGCCTTCGATAATGAAGCCCCGAAACACCATGGCGAGCGTAAAGGCAACGAGGAGTGACTGCAGGGTGTCGATGATTGATGTGGACTTGGACTGTGTCATTTCGAATCCGATTCATTTGATCGGCGTCGTCGTCCGCGCCGGCGTCGACGCTTCTTTTTCGGCTTGTCGCCACCTTCTACTGCATCAACCGATGGTGTTTCGGTGGCAGGATCTGCGGTTTGTGCGGAGCCAGTTTGTCCAGAGGGCTTCTTCTTTCGTCGCCGTGAGCGTTTGCGACGTGGGCCTTTCGATGCAGCCTCGTCGTCCTCGGATTGCTTCGTATTGATGTCAGCTGGATTTGGGCAGGTGTCAGGATCGAGCAATTCTTCCAGTGGAACAGCGATTCGGTTGTGGTTGTGGTCTAACTCCACCAACACCAGTTGCGTGAGGATCTTGCCGTCAATCACAATGCCAGGGCCATCGGCCGTGCCAACACGCGTCTTGCGGTGTGGAAGATTGGCCTTGAGCTGCTTGTAGGTTTGATCTTCGTATCGCAGGCAACACATCAATCGCCCGCACCGCCCCGAGATTTTAAGTGGGTCCAACGTCGCCTTTTGCTGCTTGGCGGATCGCATGGAAACGGGCTTGAGGACTTTCAGGAAGTTCTTGCAGCAGCAGTGTTGGCCGCACTTCTCGTAGTCAGCGACAAGGCGTGCTTCATCGCGAGCACCAACTTGATGCATGTCGACTCGGCACGTGAACGCGTCGGCCACCCGCTTTTGAAGAGTTCGGGTGTCGAACTTTTCTTCCACCATGTAGTGAACGGTGATGTGATCGCCGCCGAGTATCAGTTCTACATCGACGATTCGCATGTCGAGTTCGAGCTCCTCGACAATGGCTTCGACCATGCGGCGCCGTTGGCGGGCGGCTTCGAGGTTGCGAGTCTCATGCGATAGATCGTCCGCCGTGGCAATGCGAAGAATTCGGCCCGTGTCGTGAAACGGATAATCCACCCCACCAGACGTTTCGATGTAGTCACGCATGTCTTTGCGCGTCACTGATTTGCCACAGCCCGCGTTGGTGCACGTCGTTGTGAGCATCTCTGTCATTTCAACTCCGCGGTGGGTGCGGGCAATGATCTTTGAACCGCAGCCTGGCCGAATGGACCCATCCGAGGGGTATTCGCCCACAAGGCCCATGCGGCCAAAACGCACAACGATGGTTTTGGGCGGCTCGAGGCGTGCATGCTGCTCTTCAAGGGTCAGCGCGTCACGTCGATCCGGGTCGGCGTCGGCTTCAAAGACAGGCAGGGGGAAAATCGACATTGCGCAACACAGTGTAGGCTGGGCTTCTTATGAGCATCACAGTCGATCAAGCACGTGCATTGATGCATCAATGGGTGGCCTCTGAGGGGCTTCGTCACCATATGGAGTGCGTCGCTGCATGCATGCAGGCAGCGGCGTTGAAGGTAGAGCCCACCGAAGTGGATCGCTGGATGGTTTGTGGGCTACTCCATGACTTTGACTACGAGCAGCACCCCACTCAGGAGGAGCACCCTTTCGTAGGGATCGCCCATCTGCGCGAACGAGGAGATGTTGACTCGGAGATCATCGAGGCAATTCTGGGCCATGCGACGTATAGCGGGGTCCCTCGCGACTCGGCAATGGCCAAGCACCTCTTTGCAGTTGATGAACTTGCCGGGTTCATTGTTGCCGTGTGCAAGGTGCGGCCAAATGGCATTGAAGGCCTCAAGCCAAAGAGCGTCCTCAAAAAGCTCAAGACGGCAAACTTCGCTGCAGCCGTGAGCCGCCAGGACATCGCCCTTGGCTGCCTAGAACTGGGCCTAGAAGAGGCACAGCACATTCAAGCGTGCATCCACGCCCTTTCAGCAAGGGCTCAGGACCTCTCCCTGATGCCCTAACACCACTTTGGAGCTAGAAGGGCAACATTAGGGATAGATCCAAACCGGTGCAGACCTTAGGCTGGTTGTGCAGGAAGAGAACCTTTGGGAGGAGAGAAGGTATGCGACTCATTGGATTGACGGCGATTGTGGCGGCGCTTTCGGGCGCGCCCATGGTGCAGGCGGACGCCTGGACCATGCTTGACGGCGCGATGAACTACAACAGCGACATGGGTGGCTCAGCCTATAGCCAGTACATCAACATGCTGGACCACCCTGGGGGCTATGACACGGGGAATGGTTCCTACGACCACACTGGGCCTGGCATCGACATGTGGGCGGCCAGTTCCGAGTCCAGCACTTCCGAGAGCGACAGTTACGGCGGTGGGTATGAGGACTACTGGTACGAGTCCACCGACTTCTGGCTGCAGATCTCTACGGATACAGGGCTGGTGATCAGTGGCTGGGGCGACATGGGCTACCGTTTCCGAAATCTTGCGACTGGCGCTGACTTTCAGGGCGCAACGGGAACGCTTTCGGAGTTCACGCTCGGTGCAGGGGTTTGGTCCATTAGCTTTGCGGACATGGGCTATGGCGAGGGGTACACGAATGAGGACTATTGGGAGAGCGAAGACGGCTCAGAGTGGTACTACAGTTACTCATACTCCTACTCGGCCAATGGCGGAATGTCTATCGACGTAGGCGTGCCTGCGCCAGGCGCCATTGCGCTGCTGGGCTTAGCTGGCCTGTGCACGCGACGTCGACGTCGCGGCTGAGCACAAATCAATAACGCAATGCATTGCATCCCCACCGCATGCGGTGGGGATGTTCACTTTTAGGCGATGGTTTTTGTCGCTATTCCTTGCGGCCTTCTTTGAGCGCTTGCAAGTCGCGTCGCGATCGCTTCGAAAACATCAGGCGAATGGGGACCTCGGAAAATGGCAATTCTTCACGGAGTCGGTTCATGAGGTACCGCTCATATCGGCCTTCAAAGAGCTTGGGGTCGTTGACCACCAACGCGATGGTCGGTGGCTGCGTGGCAACTTGTGCCGCGTAGAACAACTTTGCCTGTGAGCCCAGTCGAGATGTTGGGCCTCGCTTCTTCAGAATCGTCTTGATGACACCGTTGATGCTGCCGGTGCCTTCGCGATGCGTCGCCTGTTCGTACAAGTTGAACGCCATCTTGACGACATCTTCAAGCCCTTCACCTTCGATCGCGCTTGCGAGCACAATGGGTGCGTAGTCGAGTCCTCGAAGTTCCTTGGTTAGGTACTCGGCGTATGCATCAGGGGAGGCTTCTCCGTCGACTTCATCCCACTTGTTCACAACAATGACTGTTGGTTTAAATTGCCGTTGCAACTCTTGGCTGAGTTTGGCGTCAACTTGCGACACTTTTCGTGTCGCATCTACAAGAAACAGCACGACGTCAGCTCGCCGAATGGCCTGCAGCATGCGGTGATAGGCGTAGTACTCAACGTCACCAGAGAAACTCTTGCGCTTGCGCAGTCCGGCAGTGTCGATCGCCAAGAACGCGCGATCTTGCATATCAAACCGCACATCAATAGCGTCACGAGTCGTGCCGGCAATCTCTGAAACAATACATCGCTCTTCACCCGCCAGTGCATTGATCAGTGTCGACTTGCCAGCATTGCGACATCCAACAATGGCTAGCTTCATCTCTTCTTCAACTGGGGCTTCGCCTTGAAGTTCTGCAGCATTCCAAAGCAATTCTCGAAGACGGCGCATATGCCGACCGCTTGTTGCTGAGACACAGAGTGGTTCACCAAAGCCAAGCCCAGCAGCTTCCATCGCATGAGCTTCCCACGAATCGCCGTCAACCTTGTTTGCAATGATCCGTACGCGATCTGCGAGTCCTCGTTTTCGAAGGAGGTCGGTGACAACGTGATCCAGCGGCATCAGCCCGGCTTGGGCATCGATCACGAACAAGATCAAGTCGGCATTGGTCATGGCCGCGCCAATTTGACCTTCAATGTCGTCAGTGAGCGCATTGAGATCGCAGCCAGCGTCATCGATGCGCTCTTCGTCGGTGGTATAGACACCCCAGCCACCCGTGTCAGAGAGCTCGACCCAGCGTTTCTCGCGGGTCTTAAGGTCGACAGGGGCGTCGAGCTCCAGGGTCACGCTCACACGATCGCGCGTGACGCCCGGCACAGCATCCACGATCGACACTCGCTCTCGGGCGAGTTTGTTGAGGATGCTGGACTTGCCCACGTTGGGGCGTCCGATGATCGCAATCTGCGCTATGGCCATTCGGAGGATTGTATCGAAGATGGGTACTATTCATCACATGTCCCAAGGCCTTCTCGTTGTCATGTCCGGCCCATCAGGCGTGGGCAAGACCACCATCGCACACCGCGTGCAGACGGCACTGAATGGCGTTTTCAGTGTGTCAGCCACCACTCGCACCGCGGGGCCAGGTGAAGTTGATGGCCAGGACTACCACTTTGTGTCCCCAGAGGCGTTTGACGACATGCGTGTGGCGGGCAAGTTTCTCGAATATGCCCAGGTATTTGGCAAGGATGGCTACGGGACGCCTCGTGCGCCAGTGGAGCGGCAACTTGCCCAAGGCCGGGTTGTGCTGCTGGATATCGATGTGCAGGGCGCAGCGCAAGTGCGTGAGGCCATGCCTGACGCATGCATGCTGTTTGTGGTGCCTCCAGATGAGGACACGCTTGGCCAGCGTTTGGCTGATCGGGGTCGTGACACTCCTGAGGCCATTAAACGTCGCCTCGCCGAGGCGCGTCGTGAGTTGGAAGCTGCTCGTGCGCCTGGGCTCTACGATCGGTTCATTGTCAATGATGATCTCGAGCGAGCAACCGACGCTGTGCTGTCTGAGATTCACGCTAGATTGCAAGACAAGGCCGACACATGATTGAGTGTGTATTAGCCGCGACATTGTGTGTTGAACCACAGCCGGCGGTCACCCGAGCGCTGGCGATTCGTGGCGGGGCGCTTGTACTTCCGCTGGATAGCGACTCGGTGGGGCGAGCATGGCCTTCATCAATGCGGGTCGTTCTTCGAGGCGACAGTGGCACACAGCGATTGACGGGGCAGTTGGCGTGGCGTGAGGCGCGATCAACGGCAGTACGACATTGGGGCAGTGAACCAGTGCCCGCGATACTGCGGCCGATTCATCCTCAAGATCGCATGGTTGACGCTCGAGATAAGGGCATGGGCCCTAGGCTCGTGCTTGCCATGCCAGCAAATGGCTCGGGCTATTTGGAGGTCGGAGGGGTCCGTGTGGACCTTCTGTGGCGAGACTTGCCCAAATCCATGCCCGATCTTCGACTCAGACAAGAAGGTCCCTTGGGTCCTGCTCCAGACGTGTTCCCATCACTTCAGACACCAGGTGCATTGCCATTGGAACGCTGGCGATGGGAGTTGTTGTGCGTAGCAGATGGAGTCCACCCACCGCCCATTCCAGAAGGTGGTTTGGATCGGCTTGCGACGCTCTCAGCTGTAGGCCCTTGGCGTATCTTGATGCACGATCTGGCCGGGGCTGATCGTGGCGTTGCGCGTGAAGTGCTTGAACGTCTCACAATGCGAATCAACCGAGGCGCACAACGTCTTGCAAACTGGGTGACAAGTCCAAGCGAATTGGCGATGTTGGTGCAGGGGCAAGGTGGTGACGCTGGTACCCGGGCACGTGCCGCACTGGCATGGGCGGAAGCGATCCCACCAATCACGGCTTGGGTAGAGGTGCCCTTGCAGCAAAGAATGATGCTTGCGTTGGCCAACGCAGATACAGCGAGCAAAGTTGTTGAGTTGGCATGGGCAAGGCCCGAGGACATTCCTACAGCGGTTCGTGTGCCACGGCGTAGCGTGTTTCAGGAGCCAGTCGTTCGCCCAAATGGGCCCGACGCGCTTGCTTTGCAAACGGGATCCATGGCATCACTGCTTCGGCTTGGGCCGCGGGTCATTATTGCGGAGCCTCCAGGTGTATCGCTTGGCCCGTTTCTTGGCCCATTGAGTTTGCAAGATGCACGAGCCGCATCATCACCAGCGCCGCCGCCTGTGGATCGCCAGACTTGGGCCCAGGTTCGACGCGTGTTGGGGCGATGGGAAATTCTGCTGGACTGCGGTCGACCAGCGGGTACGCCCGAGGGCACATTGCCTACAGGGGCTATGACACTCGATGCGCTTCGTGGTCACGATGCGGTGCTTGTTCGACTTCGAATTGATGGGCAAGAGATTCCCATCGTGGTGCATCCTGCAGGATGGCATTGTGGTCGCGGCGAAGTTGCTCGTTTAGAAGTGCGCACGGCACGGCGGGGCACTGCTTGGATTTCTCGAGTTCTATTGCCTGAGCGATGGACAACCAATGGCTTTGAAGTAGAACTCATTCGAACACACGCCGGAGACGGCGCTGTCGAGACGCCCCTGCATGGGGGCACCCCATGGGCGCCATTGCCAGGCCCCATTGTTATTGATGTCACTCATTGGGATGGCGGGCACGAGCCCGCCAAGGCAAGAACCAACTAACAGTCGTTGCCCCACTCGTTGATCATGTCAACGAGATCAACGACATCAATGCTCGTGTCGCTGTTGACATCGCATTGTGGGTAGAGCTCGGGCTGACGCATGCCGCGGAGCATAATGATGACATCGCGGATATCAACTGAATTGCTGTCATCGACATCACCTAGGCACAGTGGTGGCGGGGGCGGGGCAGTGGGTATCGGGCGACTGTCAGTCATGCCTACCGCACCTACGCTCGTCAGTTGTACACCCAGTAGACCGGCGGTTGCTTCGACGAGTTGCGGTCCTCCGCCACTTACGAATCGGTCAGTGATCGCAACACTTTGTCCAAACTGCTGTAGCCCAGGGCTTGGGGAGAACAAATCTCCGACCACTGGTGGAGCAAGGACTTCCTCTTCGGTCCATGAGGCTGTTGCCGGGTCAAAGTTGAACCGGTGCATTGTGCCGATCTGCCCGTGGTATACGTTGTCGACAGTGGTGCCTTGTAGTGGTGCACCGATAACGAGCTTGTCTTCGTGCAGGGACACCGAGGAGCCAAAGCGAGCGCCATTGTCCGCGTCCGACTGATGCAGCCGGTGCGTTTGTGACCATAGGCCACTGCCATTGAGCTCAAAGACATAGGCCGCGCCGCCAGAGGATGTTGGTGATTGCCATTGCGGGGCGCCAACCACCATGCGGCTACCACTGAGGCTCACAGATGATCCGAAGCCCATGAAGTCCATAGCATCGTCGGCAACGATGGTCTGCCTGTGCTGAATAGTCACAGTAGTTGTTGTCGGCGGGTTGATGCCGTTGTCGATTTCAACGCTGTACATCAGCAAGCGGCCAGCGAGTGGGCCGACTTCGAGGTCAGGGAAGAATGCGACGCCGCACTCAGGTTCAGTACCACCAGCATTCACGCCAGAAACACCGCCTGCATAGGGAGCACCGATGGCAACCCACAGGGTGCCATCTTCTTGCGTTGCATCGACGGCGTACCCCAGGAGCTGATGCGGGAATGGATCGCCCGTTGCTGCAAGCGGATCCGGGATGAGGCCTTGAATGCCAGGCCCATATCCGTTTGCCAGAATGGGGTCACCCACACTGTCAATGGCATTGGTGACGGGGATGTACGTGTCACTCAGTGGATCGAAAAGCGTGAGAAAGCCACCACCGCGGCCGCATGCGGTCGGGTCAGATTCACCTGGTGTGATGATGGGAAGTGTGATGTCAGATGGGCAGGGATCGTCTTCGCAGATCTCATCGGGGTACGGGAAGCCACCCATTAGGCGGCACCCATATGGCATGGAATCTACGGCGCATGTATCGCCAATGCAACAAGCCGTAGGGGCGGAACAGTCTGCAAAGGCGCCATCGAGAATCAGGCCCCCAGCGAGGGCACAGTCGATTGATGAGGTATCGACGAGGGTTGTTCCATCGAACAGACAGCAGGTGCCCACAGCGTCATCTGCCTCTGCGATGCCGTTTGGGTCGTCAATGAAGCGAGGGTAAGCGCCATTTCCGTCGTACCACGGCATGCCAGAGACCATTAACAAGTTCTCGCGTCCCTCATTGTCGAAGGTGAACATCGCGGTCGACCATCCTAGGCCATTCTGTTGCACCGACTGGGCAGCTTCCTCGAAGCATGCGCAGAACGCTGAGGGCTGGCCAGACATGGGCGCCACCACGCGGCTTGTCGGGTCGGCTGCAATTGGCGGGCCAAGTGTCGCGATGTGCCCCCAATTTCCGCCAGTGAACTGGAATAGATCCAAGTGCCCTCGTGGGATAATTGCACCAGGCAAAGTTTCATAGTCATCACTGCAATCATCCCCAACGAGTACTTGATACGACACTCCAGGTGTGCCTGTCGAACCAACAAGTAAGTACTCGCCGTTCACCGTTGTGGAAACCGAGCGGCCCCATGCAGTGCCCCAGTTCTCTTGACCGGGATACAACGATGGCAACGTCTCGCGGGCAGCCCATGTGTTGCCATCCCAACCAAGAATGCTCAAATTACCTTCAGGCCACGGACCAAGCCCAAGCACAATGCGGGGGTGATCTTCGTAGCACGCTTCAGGTACAGGTTGGATCCGAGGATCTTCCTCAGGGTCATACTGAAATACTCGGTATGACGGCGCAGTGAGGAACATCAATACCTCGTCGCCGTTGACAGCGGTGTCACTGATGGCGATAGCCCAGCCATCGTGCATCCCTTCGACCAGTTGAAGTTGGCCATCAGGCGTCGAGGTTTGAATGATGATTGGGTCGTCGGCGGTAGCGGCGGAAGCCACCAAGCACAGCCCCAGGCAGGCAGCAAGTGTTTTGGTATTCATGGCAGTCTCCCAGTATCCCCCCATTTGGGGTCCTCGTGCAAGCATACGTTCTGCTCTATCAACTGGTTGCTGGCACGGTTGACAGGATGTCTCCCAGCAGATCATCAGGTGTGATGCCATCGGCTTGGGCCTCGTAGGTGGTGGCAATACGATGCCGCAGCGCAGGCAGCAGGAAGGCCCGGATGTCCGCTGAGGTGGCTTCTTGGCGTCCATCACGCAAGGCGCGAACCTTTCCAGCCAAGATCAAGGCTTGTGCCGCCCGCGGAGAGGCTCCAAATCGCAGATAGGAGTCCACGCGGGGGGGGGCACCGGGCTGGCCTGGTCGGGTCGCGATAATGAGCGCAACAGCATCATTTCGAACCGCCTCGGGCACAACAACGGCTCTGACAGCCGCCTGATGCTTCAGAATGGTCTGGGCATCAAGAACACACGAGGCCTTTGGTTGTGCCGTGCCTGTAGTGAGATCGAGAATGGTCGCAAGCGTGCGAGCATCTGGTGCAGGGACCAGAATTTTCAACAGAAACCGATCCAATTGGGCCTCTGGCAGGGGGTAGGTCCCCTCTTGCTCGATGGGATTTTGGGTTGCTAGCACAAGAAATGGTGGCTCAAGTGTCCGGGTTTCGCCCCCAGCGGTCACGCTGGCTTCCTGCATTGCTTCCAGCAAGGCCGACTGTGTTTTGGGGGTGGCACGATTGATCTCATCGGCAAGCAATACCTGCGCGAAAATGGGACCTTCGCGGAAGACAAATCGTCGTCCGTCTTTGTCTTCTTCCACAATGGTGGTGCCAGTAACGTCCGCGGGCATCAAGTCGGGGGTGAATTGAATACGAGAGAATCGCACGTCAACAGCGTCTGCAATCGATCGAACGAGCAACGTCTTGCCTAGGCCCGGCACGCCCTCAAGGAGTGCATGACCGCCAGCAAAGAGGCACGTGAGCGCTTGCTCGACGACCTCATCCTGTCCAACAATCACCCGGCCCAATTCGGTCCGCAGCGATGCCCAGTCCTGTGCGAAGGTTTGGCCCATGAGATTCAGGAACCATCCTGTGATGGTGTTGTGGAGGCTCGGTCTCGTTGGCCATGTGGGGCACGATCAGTCTCAGAGGCTTGCGTGCGATGGCGACGCGCTTCATCAGTCATGCCTGCGCCTCGAACCAGAGCGCCCAAAATACGACCAGCAAGTTGATCGTTACCCATTTCCCCAGCAATCCGCACAGCTGTAAAGGCAGCTGCTCGGCGGACCGTTGGAAGTACAGACTCGTCGTTCATGATGCTTGCCATCAACTCAAGGCACTGGTTGGGTTCCATGTGTTCGCTGGCGTACCAGATTGCCAGCAGTGCAGTGGCTTCACCATTGTTGAGCCGCTCAGCAACCGCTTGGGCATGCTCGAGTTGCTCAATGAATGATGCTGACGCACGGAAGAATGCGTCTGGATCGTCATTATGGCCACCATCACCCATCATCTGTCGGTGCATGTCCATGTCATGCTCATCGCCATGGTGTTGGCGATCCATCATCTGTCGGTGCATGTCCATGTCATGTTCATCGCCATGGTGTTGGCGATCCATTCTGTGCTGGTGCATGTCCATGTCGAAGTGCTCGACTTCGGGGCGGCCATGTTGTTGATGCATGCCCATATCGCCATCGATATCGGCGACAACAAACCAAGCCTCGTCTCCATTGTCTGAGTGGAACAGCATGCCGCGACCATCGCCGCGCCGTGGCGAGCGCGTGTGCCACTGGCCAACGAACGGGTGCTCCATATCATCGCCGCCCATACCGCGCACGCTGCGGTCCCCGTTTTCCATCATCATCTCTATGTGCACTTCTCCATGGTGTTCACCTTTGAGGAGCCCATGGATTCCCTGTAAGGCATCATGCGATTGCTTGCCATGACCATGATCATGGTTGCCATGTGTTTGTTGCATGAGTGCATTGAGGTCGATGCGATCTAGGAGGTTGCTGACATCGACTTGATTAAGAAGCATGTCAATTCCAGTGAGTTCACGCTCAATGACTCTCTTCTTACCGTCAGGCCCAACAATGACTATTTTCATGTCGCCCTTGGCCTGGCCAACTTGCGAGAGCAATGCGTTGAGATCCAAGTCCTCGTCGTCGCCCATGTCTACTTCGACGTTGATCGAGACAATTCCATCAGCCTTGCCAAGAATGTTCTTTGTCGTTGATGCTGGTTTGTTGTTTCCAACGAGGGCATACGTATCAAGGTGATGTTGTTGATTGGCAGGTGGGGCAACAGCAGCGTGCACGCTTGAGGCCAAAGCGAGTGCGAGGGCGATGATGGGCATGGGGGGAATTCCTTCTTCACGAACGATGAACAATCAACATTGTTCTAGAAGGGAGAAGTCTACTCGGCCACGGTAGACCGCTCGACCTTCAATCGGACAATGTGCGTTGGCATGGCCGCAAGCACGGTGCATCGAATACCACCATGTTCAACGACTTCGCCCGGGTTTGGCACATGGCCGACCTGGGCCATCGCCCATCCACCGACAGTGTCGTATTCATCATCCTCAGGGAGATCTAGATCCAGTGCCTCGTTGAAGTCGTCAATGTGGAATCGTGCGTCAACTTCCCACGTGCCGTCATTGTTCTCTGAAAGTTCCGGCTCTTCGTCATCACCATCTTCGTGTTCGTCATAGATCTCACCGACAATCTCTTCCAAGATATCTTCGATGGTTGCTAGGCCTGCGGTGCCACCATACTCATCAACCACAATGGCTAGATGGACGCCGGCGTTCTGGAAGTCCACAAGCAGGTCCTTTACTGGCTTGCTGTCGGGGACGACAATTGGGGCACGAAGCAAAGGTCGCAGTTCAAAGTCAGCGGGATCTTCGCCAAGGAATGACACCAGATCCTTCACGTACAGAATGCCGATGATGTGATCTAGGTCCTCTTCATAGACGGGTATTCGTGAGTGCCCCTCTTCTCGAATGAAACTCCTGATCACGGTGAGGTCTTCAGTGAATTCAATGCCCTCAATTTCCGTTCGAGGGGTCATGACTTCACCAACGTCGGTTGTTGCAAAGTCCACGACGTTTTCGAGCAAGGTCGCGGCACCTTCATCAATGGCACCTTGTCGCTGCTGATGTTCAATGCTCCGAAGCAACTCAGCTTCAGCCTCCCCATTTCGGGCGGTATCGCGCACGTTTGCGCCACTGAGTCGCTTGACGACTTCATCGACAAGTCGGGGCATCCAACTAATGATTGGCCCACCAAGCACAGCCCAGCCGAGCATCATTCTGCTCCGGGCTGTCATCGACGCTCCGACATACTTCGCAAGGGCTGCAGCAATAGCGATTGGGCCGAGCCATAGCAATAAGAGGCCAACAATTGCGCTAATTGTGAGCGATACCAGCCCAATGGGTTGGTCCCCAACAATCCAGCCCGGGGCAGCCGCCTCGGTCCACCCACCAAGCCATGCAAGGAGGAAGATGACTTCAAACACCAGCGCTTTGAACGTGAGCGTTTCAGCGGCATCATTGAGCTTTGGCTCTAGGGTCCGCCAACGCTGAGAGGCTTCTCCGCCAAGCAACTCAGCGAGTTCGCTTCGATGCCCAGTGCGAATCCACCGAGCCACTGCCGCAGCCCACACTGCAAGCACCCAGTACACGGCGGCGACAATCCAAAACAGGGCGGTCATGACAGATGCTCCGAGATCGGGGCCCGACCGATTGATCGGAGCAGTTCATCTTGAGCAGCAAACATGCGGGTCTGGCCTTCAGGTGTCTTGTCATCATGACCGCTGCAGTGCAGAAGTCCATGCAACACATACAGCACAAGTTCATCGATAACTGCGTGACCTCGTGTAGCGGCTTGCCGTTGGGCCTCGTCCACACAAACCGCAATGTCGACATCGATGGGACCAGTGGTGTCCCCTTCAAATGTGAGCACATCGGTCGTTGTGTCAATGTTGTGCCACTGGGTGTGCAGGGCAATCATGGACGCGTCGTCGACCACTTGCACGGAAATGCGAGCAACTGGTCGGCGCACGTTGGGAATCGCTGCGGTAATGGCTGCTCGGAGTGTTGTGGCATCGGCAGCGCACAGCAGTGCTGTTTCAAGTTCAATCAGGTCGATGTCTGTGTCGGGGTGGCATGCCGTTGAAGGAGGCACACCACCCTCGGCCGATAAGCCGGGGTCGTCGTGGTCTGGCGGGCCACCTGTCGCAGCAGGAACAGTCCCTTGGTCATGTGCGTCGTGCATCTCGTCAGTATGGCCGGTGCCTTGCGGGCAGTCCAGCGTTCCTGTTCTTCTGTGGCCCAAAAGTCCACTCAGGCTGCAGAATCAGCCTCCAACAGCGACGAGTGAGGGCTGCAGCCGTGCTTCAAACTCGCCGCGGAATTTATTGACGATCGTTTTGACCGCCCAGTTGTTGCCATCAGCAAGGCCACAGATTGTCGTGCCGGGCATGGTGCCCATCGACCCAGCGATCTCTAGAAGGAGATCAAGATCTTTGCCGGTGCCTTGGCCGCGTTCGATTTTCACAAGTAATTTGTACAGCCATTGCGCACCTTCTCGGCAGGGCGTGCATTGGCCACAGGACTCGTTCTTGAAGAAGCGGCTGATGTTTCGGGCGACCATGACCATGTCAGTGTGCTCATCAAACACAGTCGGGCATGCCGTGCCAAGGCCAAGCACATCGCATTGTGGGCCAATGTCAAAGTCCATCGCTATGTCATATTGATCGGTGCCAAGAATGCCCATGCTTACGCCGCCGGGAATCGCGGCCTTGTACGCCGCGCCACCTCGTATACCTTGACAGTAGTCATCAGACTCAATGAAGTCTTTGAGTGAAAATCCAAGACCAAGTTCGTACACGCCGGGCCTGTTCACATGGCCTGAAGCTCCAATGAGTTTCGTGCCAAAGGACGGCGCGCCGCCGATACTTGAGGCGCAGCCCAGCGTGGTGTACCACTCACTGCCACGCGCGACAATGTCTGGCACTGCTGCGAGCGTCTCGACGTTGTTCACGATGGTAGGTCGACCAAAGAGTCCCTTGATTGCGGGGAATGGCGGTTTGATTCGAGGCCAACCTCGCTTGCCTTCAATGGCCTCGAGCATGCCAGTCTCTTCGCCGCAGATATACGCGCCTGCGCCCCGGTGCATGTGGCAGTCCACTGCGAAGGGTACGGCGCCGCCCAAAAGCCCTTGGTCGCCGAAAATGCCCATTGCATAGGCTTCGGCAATAGCGTTATCGAGCACCTTGGCCTGATGGTGGTACTCGCCGCGAATGAAGTAATACGCCGTATCCAATTGGCATGCCCAGCAGCAAATGGCAATGCCCTCAAGGACCAGATGCGGGTCGTAGTCCACGAGCAAGCGGTCCTTGAACGTGCCAGGTTCAGCTTCGTCGCAATTGACGGCCAAATAGCGGCGGCCGCCATCGACATCGGGCAAGAATGACCACTTCAAGCCGCATGGAAACCCAGCCCCGCCTCTGCCTCGCAATTGCGAATTCTTTACAGCGGTGACGACGTCGGCAGGGTCCATCGTGAGTGCTTGGCGAAGCGCTTCGTAGCCACCGGTTGCGGCGTACTGATCGCCACTAACAAGTGTGCGATCAGCGGGGTTCCCCCAAGGCCATGTTGGGATGCGTTTGGTCAATACTGGTTCATTCAGGAACACGTCTTGTCATCTCCACCGAGTTCGTCGGCCGGGCCTTCCACTTCTTCAATCACTGTTCGACGTAACGTGACGTTGCCTTGCTTTGTTTCGTCCAGTTCGTGACGGACGGTGTGTGTGCCCCCATTGGCGGGGCGTTTGACCGCCTTAATAAGGTGACCGGTGAACTCGCCAAGACACCGCATCAGCGACTTCTTATTGGCGGTCATTCGACCTTGTCCGGAAGGGCATCGATAATGGCGTCAAGCTGTTCGATCGTAATGTTGTCATGTCGAGTGCTGTTCACAAGGCAGCATGGGGCGGTGTCACATGCGCCTAGGCACTCCATGGCCATGAGTGTGAATCGCCCATCTAGGGTTGTTTGATGTGGCTCAATGTCTAGTCGAGATCGCACGTGATCCAGAATGGCCTGATGTCCGCAGGCTTCGCACGCAATCGATTGGCAAATGCCAATGACATGCTGCCCGATGGGCTCAGTGTGGTATTCCTCGTAGAACGTGGCAGTATCGAGTACCTCAGATGGCGCGATACTGAGGAACGCTGCGACTTCTGCCATGGCTTGCAGTGGTATCCAGCCAACGGCATGCTGTAGATCATGCAGCACCGGCATGAGGGCACCATGCGATGTTTCGTACTTAGGCAGAATGTCCGTAGTCCACTTGGCCTTCATTGCGTCGGTGACGTATGGCTCATCGCGGGTGTCGATGGACTGGGTGCCCGATGGCTTGGCAATCCAGGTCATCGGTCCAACTCCGCAGCGATGATATTGAGCGAGCCTAGCACGGCAACGAAGTCTGCTAACTGATGGCCTTCGAGCATGCGAGCAAATGTCTGGTAGTTGATGAATGACGGCGGTCGAACACTGACGCGCCAGGGATTCTTACCACCGTCTGCGACCAAGAAGTACCCCAGTTCGCCATTGGGACCTTCAACGGCTGTGTAGAGCTCGCCGACAGGCGCATTCCAGCCACGGTTGGTCATGATCAACTCAAAGTGTTGAATCGTGGCTTCAATTGATCCATAGACATCACCCTTTTCGGGGATGTGCATCTTGCCATCGGGGCTTGCATTGATCGAGCCCTCTGGAATGTTGTCGATGAGCTGATCGATAATCGAGATCGATTGCTTGATTTCCTCGAGTCTCACCAGATAGCGAGCCAAACAGTCGCCATCTTGTGCCACGGGCACTGAGAACGTAACGGCCTCTGCGCCGAGTCCATCCCAATTGTCGGCGTAGCACAGGTAGGGGGCATCTTTGCGAAGGTCGCGTGCCACACCAGAGGCACGTGCAAGTGGGCCCGATAGCGACCACGCGACAGCTTCTTCTTTGGATAAGACGCCAATGCCCTTCACTCGATCGATAAAGATGCGATTGCGGTTGAGCAATGTTTCAACGTCTTTAATCGCCTTGGGCAGGCGAACATCGATAAGGCTGCGCACCATGCGTCGAAACACAGCTTCGTCAGGCAGATCCCGCATCATGCCGCCCACGCGGGTGACGTCAGGGTGGAATCGTTGGCCAGAGTAGAAGTCGATGATGTCGTAAATGAACTCTCGCTCATTGAAGCCATAGAGGAAGCCGGTAAATGCGCCAAGGTCCAGTGCAGCGGCGCCCACGCACAGAAGGTGCCCTTGGAGGCGTCCGAGTTCCATGAGAATCGTGCGCACCACTTTGCATCGCGGCGTGATGTCTATGTCGAAGAGCGACTCAACAGCATGATGCCAGGCGACATCGTTGAGGATCGGCGACACGTAATCCATCCGGCTGATCGTGCAGACGTATTGGTTGTAGTCGTGGTGCTCGCCAAGCTTTTCAAAGCCACTGTGCAGGTAGCCAATGTGCGGTGTTGCGCGAACCACTCGTTCGCCGTCCAATTCCATCACTACCCGCAGCGTGGTGTGGGTGGCGGGGTGTTGTGGGCCGAAGTTGAGTACCCAGCGATCACCACCTTGAGGGCGGTCCTCAAGGTAGTCGACATCATCGATATCAACGTCATACGGCGTGGCAGGGGTGAGCGTGTACGGCATGGAACGCACCAGTATAGGAAAAGGTGTCGGCTGCCTCTTCAGGCCCTGAATACCGCTCCCAGTTTTCGACCCATCAAGGCACTGGCGCCAACAAGGGTGAAGGCCAGCAGCAGCATGGCCCAAACGCCCATTGCACTGGCAATGCCCGGCCCATCGCCAAGGCGTTCAAACAACACATAGATAGCCTTGGTCACAGGGAAGTCAGCTGCACGTTGCGCCAAGATGAGCGAGTCGCTCACTTCAAGCATGGCAAAGGCGAACGCCAGCAAACCACCGGCAATGAGGTTGGCCATCAGCAATGGCACAACAACCGTGCGAATGGCACCCAGTCGTGATGCGCCAAGCATCAGCGCGGCCTCTTCTAATTGCGGAGAGGTCTGCTGGAGTCCGGCGACGGCAGCCCGCACGACGTACGGAAGTCTGCGAATGCCATAGGCCACAATCAGCAATAGGACCGGGCTCGGATCTGCGCCAATAACACTTATGAATCCATGTAGTGGATCGCCTTCGCCAAAGGGCCAACGGA
>JABAAC010000137.1 GCA_014238965.1 Phycisphaerales bacterium
ATTCAACAGCCGTTGCAACGTTCGCTTGACGACCCCGATGTGCAGCGCATGCTGCAACAGCAGATTTCCATGTCCCGTGCTCAAGAGGCCCAGAGCAGATTCATCGGCGATGTGCTCCAGCGTGGCATCTTTGATGACATCTCGCTCATGGGTGAGCGGGCCGTGGCGATTGCATCGTCGAGATTTCCACCGAAGTGATCGCTCGCTTGCGGAGTGCCAGCATCGGTCGCCGGGGCGAACGCGCAGTGCGGTGGTGGCTTCGGCTGCGAGGGTGGCGGCTGCTTGGGCAAAATGTGCGTGTTGGTCATGATGAGTTGGACCTGGTCGTGGTGCATCCGGCTCGCTGTCTGCTCGCGATTGTGGAAGTGAAGTCGACCGCTGGAAGTGGCAATGTGATCAACCGCGTGGATGTTCGGAAACAACACCGCATGGCTCGAGCCGCTGAGCGGCTTCCGGTGTCATGGCGGCGAAATCGTCTGATGCGGTTCGATGTCGCCACGGTGCGAGTGGGGCGTTGGAGATGCCGGGTGCAGTACGCCCCAGGAGCATTTGATGACACACGCCCCTGAATCGCGACGGAATTTGCAACCATGGCAGGCTTTGGTCCGTCGGTGATGTAGAGTCATGAGCAGGCAGGAGATCCTCGCAAATGGCAATGCTTTCTGTATGTGTGATGATGGCTTCATTGGGCGTCCCAAACGGCAGTGTGACTGAGCGTCTGTATTACGATGGGATCGATGCCCACGGGAATCTTGTTGGCGGCTTTGTCGACATCCCCATCGCCCCACATCGGCACGGTCACTACGCCACACGCGGCGGCTACGAGACTATCTGGGGAAGCGGGCCTTCCTCTAACCGCATCGACCTTGTCGTCGTTGGCGATGGTTATACGGCAGGCGAATTGGCCATCTATGAGTCGCAGGCCAATGCCACCGTTCAGGCCATCTTTGCTCAGGAGCCGTTTGCCTCATACGGCGGTTTGTTTCTTGCGCACCGAGTTGATGTCGTGTCCAATGAATCGGGTGTGGACAATGATCCAATCAATGGCATCGATCGAGATACTGCCATGGACATGAAATTCTGGTGCAACAATATTGAACGCCTACTCTGCGTGAATGTCTCCAAAGCCATCGGCTTTGCCAATGCCGCGCCAGGTCGTGAGCAAGTTCTCGCGATTGCAAATTCCACGATGTATGGCGGTGCGGGATATTCGTCCTCGAATCTTGGCACTGTTTCTGGTGGTAATGGCTCGGCCTATCAAGTTGCCATTCACGAGCTAGGCCATAGTTTCGGCGATCTCGCGGATGAATACGATTACGGCGGTGGAACCGACTACCCGTACGGTGAGCCATCTGCTGCCAATATCTCGACGCTGACGGCTGGTGAAATGGCCGCCGCTGGTACCAAGTGGGCGAGTTGGCTGGGGTTCAATGACCCGCAATGGGATGGCTTGGTCGACACCTTTGAAGGTGCTGCCTATTACACAACGGGCATCTACCGGCCAACTTCGAACTCGATGATGCGTGCACTCGGCCGGCCATTCAATCCTCCGTCGGTAGAGGCCATGGTGCTCGAGATGTATTCCATCGTCGACCCACTCGATGATTGGACATGGACTGGATTGGTGCTCGACGGCAGCGAAACCGTGTTGGCCCAGCCTGTGGAGCCGGGTGGTCACTCGCTTGATATTCAGTGGTCCCTCGATGGTGTGCCTATCGCGGGGCAGACAAGTGCCACCATCGATCTGTCGCAAGTCGCCATTACGCCGGGTAGCCATACGCTGTCTGTGCATGTGGTGGATTCGACATCATGGGTGCGAGATGAAGCCTCCCGAGCGGCCTTGATGACGCGTGACTTGTCATGGCAGGTAGATGCAGTCGATCAATGCCCAGCAGATCTCGATGGAAGCGGCGAAGTGAATGTGGATGACCTCCTCATGATCATCGGCGTCTACGGCACCAACGATCCATCGGGGGATGCTAATGGCGACGGCGTAGTCGATACGAATGACGTCTTGGCCGTGCTCGCAGCGTGGGGCAGTTGCGACTGAAGTCCCACTGCACCTGCGTTAGGCCTCGGGTAAGACTCTCGCCTCAGCCACAGGAGGCGGAGGAGCGCCGGTGAGGGCTGCCGCGATTCTCGGTCCATGGTCGTGGCTCGTCTCGATGTAGGCGGCGAAGCGGTGCTGGGTGCCAGCGGTGGCAGTACCTGCGACGTAGACGCCTGGGAGATCGGTCTCAAGCGTGTCAGGATTGTGGACCGGTGATGCTTGCTCACCTTCGGTGGATATGCCGAAGAGTTGAAAGAGGGTGCCGTCCTGCTCATAGCCGATCTGCAAGAGCACGTCGTCCACTGGGTAATCAATCATTTCGCCACTGTCGAGTTGTTTAAGTACGACACGGTCGGGCAATATCTCATGCACCCGGGTTGGCATGAATGCTTTGATTCGACCCTCCTTGATAAGCGACACGACTTCTGGACGCAGCCAATACTTCACACGTTCGTGAATGTCTTCGCCGCGATACGAGATGGCAACGTCGGCATGTACTCGCCAGCATCGCAGCGCGGATTCGATGGCGGAATTACGGCCTCCTACAACGAGCACGCGGCGTTGAAAGAACCGATGTGGATCCCCAAGAGAGCGGTGCACGTGGGGGAGGTCTTCGCCTGGAATCCCCAGTTGTCGCGCCCGATCGGTGCCGCCGGAGGCAAGTATCACCCGCTTGACCTCAACTTCCCAGCATCTTCCGCTGGGTTCAGACATCCCAACGCGGTAGCCGCCGCCGTCGATCCGTTCGGCTGAGACGCCTCGGCAGAACGTACGGATGGGCAAATTTCGTGTGACAACGAC
>JABAAC010000159.1 GCA_014238965.1 Phycisphaerales bacterium
GGCATTCAATTGTTGAAGCAGTCTCGCTGACGAGCTACGGCATGTCATCTCTAACGTCTGCTGTCTGCGTGTAGCACCGCATGGTGTACAGGGTGTGCAGTGCGTTGCTAGATTGTGATGCATGATCCGCCAGAGGAGGCTGCCATGAAGGTACAAAAAATCACTGCCTGTCTAGTTCTTGTCGGGTGCGTGCTGAGCAACGTGGAGGTTGCCGCAGGCGAGCCCCTTCAGGTCTACGTTCTTGCAGGCCAATCCAACATGGAGGGGCACGCACGAGTCGAGACGTTCGACTACATCGGCGATGACCCTGCAACTGAGCCGCTGCTCAAGGAGATGCTTGATTCCAACGGCGGGCACCGCGTCTGCGACAACGTGTGGATTTCATATCTGACTGGAAGTGGTAGTACCAATGGTGAGGGCTTTGGCAAACTCACATCAGGCTATGGGTCTCGCCACAACCCAGCAGAAGATGGTGGCAAGATTGGTCCGGAGTTCACATTTGGAATACATATGGAACGCGCTACGACAGCGCCAATTCTGATCATCAAGACGGCCTGGGGAGGCAAGTCACTGCACACGGACTATCGATCGCCCAGTTCGGGCCCTTATTCGTTCAACGAAAGTGAAATTTCTCGGTACGAGGGCCAAGGAAAGGACATGGCGCAGATCCGCCAAGACAAAGCAGCTGCGACCGGGCACTACTACAAACTGATGATCAATCATGTGAAGCACGTACTTGGGGACATCAATCGTGTGTATCCCGAATACGATGAGGATCAGGGATTCGAGATCGCCGGTTTTGTCTGGTTTCAAGCATGGAACGACATGGTCGATGGAGGGGTGTATCCAGATCGTGCAACAGCCGGGGGCTATGACACATACAGCCAATGCATGGCACACTTCATACGGGATGCGCGCAATGACCTGTCCGCACCTGATATGAAGTTCGTCATTGGCGTTGTTGGTGTAGGCGGGCCACTGGAGAAGTACGAGAACGAGAGAAATCGGGCGGTACACGCCAACTTCCGCATGGCCATGGCAGCACCTGCTGACATGCCAGAGTTCAAGGGAAACGTTGCTGCCGTGCAAACCGCTCCATATTGGGATGAGGCACTGGCAGCGATTGATGCCAAGCGTGGCCAAGTGAACCAGATGTCCTATTACCTCAGGACCAAGAACCCGAATCATGCCAATAAAGATGGCACGATGACGGAGCAGGAGCAGAAGGCATTCGTTGAGCACTTCCGGTCCGAATTGATCACTCCGGAAGAAGAGGCCATGTGGAAGCGTGGCGCCTCAAATGCGGGCTACCACTACTTGGGCTGCGCAAAGACGATGGCGCTCATCGGCAGGGCGTTCGCCAACTCAATGCGCTCGATGGAGCAGTCGAAGGAACCTTGATTCTTGAACACCCTGTGTGGCGCGGGTAAACAACGCGCTCTTTCGCAACCCATTCCGGGTGCACTTACATGTCGCCGGTACTCACTAGACCGGTGGGTTCAAACAGCAGTACCGAGCACGGGGCATCGGCGACAGGCCGATGTTCGACACCTTGCGGGACCACGACAATCTGGCCTTCGCTCACATTGACCGTGCGATCACGGAATTCCATAGTGAAGCATCCCTTGAGTACGAGAAACAGTTCATCAGCATCCGAGTGCGCATGCCAGTGGTAGGCGCCCAAGAACGTGGCAACTTTGACGTCCTGTCCATTCAAGCTGGTGATGATCCGAGGCGACCAGTGGTCGTCGATGCGAGAGAGTTCGTGGTTGAGGTCAATACTGTCCATCCACTGAGCATACGCATCTTGGGGCGGATGAGGTGGGCGGGGCAATCACTGAAGTGTTTGTGTGGCTCAGAAATCCGCCGACACTGAAGTCCATGACGCCGCTATTGCACTATCGGCTCTGTTTCGATTTATTCCACTTGATGAGTTCGTATATCAAGCCTGCCAATGATCCCACCGCAGCTATGAGGGATAGAAGCGTGAAACCCTTCCACTGATCCAGCGGGGTGGTCGCAACCGAGAGTGTGCTTGAGATCAACAACAGGATCCAGACCACAATCAGTCTTGAAGATGAACGGTTCGCCATGGATCGACCTCGTTGGGGTTGAGCTTATGTGTGAAGACAGGGGTCATTGTGTCTGCAGATTCACTGCAGATCTTGGGCAAGGTGCCGCCATCTATATGGTCCAGACCACAGCACCTCCGTCATGACGAAGGTGCTGTGTGGGGGTATGCATTGGGTAGCATGATCCATAGATCCAATTGATCTGTGATGGCCGCTACTTCGTTGGCATCGGTACTTCGGTCATCCCCGCGCCGATGAGCAAGATTCCAGCGCCTTGAGGCCCTGAGCCCATGACGACTCGAGGGGATTCGGCATCATCCATAATCACGAGGCCGCCATCGCCCTTCACATCCGTGCCTGCCGCCAAGCGTGCCACACCCTTGTGATCAAGCATTGCAAAGCCAACACCGCCATCATCCTTATTCGTGCCCATGACGATTCGGGGCTTGCCGTCCTTCATGATCGTCAGGCTGTCCAACGTCAGTTCTTTGGATGTCTCCTGAGCCATGCCAAGGAGCATTGCGCCAGCAAACACGACACCCATACCAATCATGCCAAGGCGTTGTCGGCGAACGCACAATTCAAGGCGAGCAAATCTATCTTCAGTATGCATAAGGTCTCTTTCGTTGGGCGCAAATAGGATGTGTTGGAGTGTGCGCGCTAGGTCTAACTCCACACGTGCAGTATATCCACTGACTTTATGAAGTGCCTTTGTAGCGGAATCAAGCAGGCCTATCTCGCGTGGGCGAACCTGCTGCGTGCTTGTGAGCATCGCCCAACTGGCCGTGGGCCAGCCTGCGCGTCTAGAACAGAGAGCCAAGGCACTACCGCCCTAAGTGCGACTCGCCCCGCGACTGGGACAATTCAATTTGCAACTGCCGTTGGGCAAAGCGGATCTTTTGCTCATCAGTTGTTTGATCGTGGCATCGTGGACAACTGACCCCCTGGCGGTAGTGCGGCGACTGCTTATCTTCTTCGCCAACAGGGCAACGGCATGAGCGACACAAGTCATAGGAGCCCACTTCAAGGTTGTGTCCAACTGAGACGCGTTCATCGAATACGAAGCACTGCCCTTTCCAGAGGCTCTCATCTTCCGAAATGTATTCGAGATACTTCAGAATGCCACCTTCAAGGTGATACACCTCTTTGACGCCAGCTTGCTTGAGCAACGCAGTGGACTTTTCGCACCGAATACCGCCGGTGCAGAACATGGCGACGCGGGGCTGCGTTCCAGTATCGATCTGCGCTTCCAGCCATTTTGGTAGTTCGCCAAAGGACTTTATGTTCGGGTCAACGGAGCCCTCGAAAGTTCCAATCTCGACTTCGTAGTCATTTCGAGTGTCAATGACAATGACTTCCGGATCACTGATCAAGGCATTCCAGTCTTCTGGTTTGACATAGGTGCCAACGATTTGGTTCGGGTCAATGCCCTCGACGCCCATCGTGACAATCTCTTGCTTCAGCCTGACACGCATCTTGCGAAATGGTTGCGAACTTGCAGTTGATTCCTTCCACGTCAAATTGGCAAGTCGCGAGTCGGCACGCAAGAGGTCGAGTACGGCCATCACACCCGCTCGGGGCCCGGCGATGGTCGAGTTGATGCCCTCGTTGGCTAGAAGAATGATGCCACGTACATCATTCGCTGCACAGCACGCTTCAAGTGGTACCTGCAGTACAGCATGATCTTTGAGATCAGTGAAGCGGTAGAAGGTTACGACGAGTAGTGGGTCCACAGGTGTCAAACGTATGTCTGCTATATGAGAGGGTTACAGAAGAATCAATCGCAGACGAGTTGGAAAGCTTGCTGAAACTCAAGTGCCATGTCACGATCGAATATGTCAGACAGGATCAAGCATGCTTGGTAGTCAGAGGTTTTCATTGAACGCACAAAATGCTTGGTGATGTGATTGGTTGCTTAGAGACAAACAGGCAGGGATCGGTCGATTTGTGGCAGTTTTGCCCTGTCTACCAATGGTCAACTGGCGGCCAACCTTTACGCAGGGTAGCAGCGGGTGGGGTCAATGGCAGCGCTCTGCATGGAGCGATGCCAATGTGCTTAAATACCCCCTAGATGGAGCCAATGCCAATGACCGACAGGTATCAGCACACACAGCCCGGCACAGTGATTCGAGTATCCATTGGTAGCGCGGTCATATTGATGGTTGTACTTGCTTTCTTCACAACGCAGTGGTTGCTGGTGCCTGCAGCCTTGTTTCTTGGCATGTACGCGTTCTTTCATTCGTTGACTGTTGACATCAACGAAGGTGATATTCACATTGCCTTTGGCATAGGGCTCATCCGCCGGTCTATTTCGCTGTCCACTGTTTCATCATGCAAGGTGGTTCGCACGCCGTGGTACTTTGGTTGGGGTATTCGATATGTATTCGACGGATGGATGTGGAACGTGTCGGGTCTATACTCAGTCGAATTGACATACACCAACGGTGGCCACTTCCGCATCGGCACTGATGAGCCCGAGGCGCTTGCAGCGGCGATTGAGGATTTCATCACACGGAAGTCATGAGTTAGCCCCTTGGTGTTTGCTCTACTGACGGCACATGCTTGACTTTGCATCGGAAACCTTACTTCTTGACGGCGCTACGGGTTCAGAACTCGAACGTCGAGGCGTGGATATCAGCCTTCCGTTGTGGTCAGCCAATGCCATCATCAATGCGCCTGGCGTGCTTGGAGAAGTCCATAAGGCGTATCTCGACGCCGGCGCACAGGCCATTACAACGAACACGTTCCGAACGCACCATCGCTCACTTGCCAAGGCTGGCATGGGAGCGCATGCAATAGGGCTTACAAACGCGGCGGTAGATATCGCGCAGCGAGCCAGAGATGAAACCAATCCTCGTGCCATGGTCTTTGGCAGTGTTGCGCCACTTGAGGATTGCTACAGCCCGCACCTTGCCCCAGACGAGGTCACGTGTCGAGAGGAGCACACACAATTGATCACCAGCCTCGTTGAGTCCAGCGTCGACATGGTGTTGATTGAAACCATGTGCAGCATGCGCGAGGTTCGCGCTGCAGTTGCAGCGGCACAAGAGGTAGCTCCGGGAAGGTGGGGGATAAGCTTTTGTCTGTCACCAGGCGGCACACTGCTTGATGGCACGGGGCTGTCTGTGATTGCTGACGTCGTTTCGGGGGCTCAGTGTGTCGGCGTCAACTGCGTTGGCGCATCAATGCTTGGTGATCATGTGCGATCACTGCGTGCGGCGTTGGGGACCGAAATGCGCATCGCTGCGTATGGCAATGTGGGTTTCGCCGATGCGCACGGTGCCTGGGTCAGCACGGATGCCGTTGAGCCGGAGCGTTTCGCCGACTATGCAATGCAGTGGATTGACGCGGGCGCGAACATTATTGGGGGCTGCTGTGGAACGACACCAGCGACTATTGCCGCCATGAGGCACCGGATCGACAACGCCGGGAACGCTCGCTGAGCGTTTGTCAGCTTTGGTCCTTTGCATCGGCCATCTTGGCGCAGTTGACGGCAATGGAGCGAAGCGCATGCAGTGTTGCTCCGCCCGCTGCAAGGGCTAGGCCCCAGAACAGCATCGTTGCGCCTGTGACTGCGCCTTCAATGCCATAGAGTGGCCCATCATTGGCAAGTTCACGGAACTCTGTGATGAGTCCCATCATCAATGCAAATGCGCCAAGGATCACAGCGACAATGCCTAGCGCGGTCAGAATTTGGGCGAGCACAGACATGGTTCCGGTGACTTTTTCGACCGATTTTTGATCAAAGTTCATGAGTTGAGGGTTTCCTACGTGTTGGATTTGTCTGATGGCGGGTGCAAGTCATTGGTCACACATTGTGTGCGAAGGCTTGCCCCCGATCGCGGGTTCGATGCGCTGACACACGGTTAGATTGTAGACCAAGGGAGTTGTACACTTGTAAAGCAAGCCAACAAGGGGCCGATCGCCATGCACGCATATCTCATTGCAATGTCAACGAGTGGCTTTGTGGGCATCGCGATCAGTGTGGTGGCCCTCTTGCTAGTGGTGTGGTGTATCGTCATGTACAACGGGCTTGTTCGCACCCGGCAGTCCTGCCGCGAGTCGTGGGCGGATATCGACACAGAACTCAGCCGAAGGCATGATCTGATTCCGAATCTCGTGCAGTGCGTCAAGGGCTACGCAGCGCACGAATCGAGTGTGTTCGAGGCAGTCACTAAACTTCGGGGCGAGGCGATGGGCTCGAAGTCGCAATCTGCCGACGCACGCGGACATGTAGAAGGCGCACTTGACAAGGGTGTGGGCCAATTGATGATGGTTGCGGAGAACTACCCAGACCTCAAGGCATCATCGAATTTCCTTGACTTGCAAAAGGAACTGTCGCAGACGGAAACGCGCATTGCTAGAGCTCGTCGGTTCTACAACTCTAATGCGCGGTCACTGAGCAACTCTTGTGAGATGTTCCCGTCAAGCATCATTGCCAATATGGGTGGATTCAAGGCATCAGAGTTTGGCTTCTTCCAAGCGGATGCGGCATCGCACGCACCCGTAGATATCCACTTTGATGGATCTCAAGACAGCAAAGGTGCTGGCGTGTGATGGCCAGGTAGATGTCCTTTTGGGATGTGGCTTGGTGTGTCGCGGTGACTTGCTGTCGCTTGTCAAGGATTGCCCCAAGGCGGCGCCCGAGAGCATTCTTGAGCCTATGGATTTGAGGTTGTAGCCCAACGAGGTTGTGCCATTTGTTCAGCGGGGATCCGGAGCATTGTGGTCGTTTGAGCTGTTTGGACTGTGGGGCAGCCTTGGTTGCTGCATAGGCGTCCATTTTGACCTTTGGTCTGGGAAGCACCGCCCGCATTGCCCTTCAGTGGCCCAAGAGGTACCATGCCTTCCTGCAACTGATTCTCAATAGCAGTTGCAACATGCTCCTATCAGCCTGTTCCGAGGATCTCTGCCAGTGCCCACCACCATGACCCTCAATGAGTTGCCACGCGGCGCAACGGGGACCATTACTTGCCCGGCTGATTGCCCGCGCGATGCGGCGCTACTTCGAGCCATTGGCTTGCGTGAGGGTCTATCGATTCGCGTCTCGCAGGCTGGGGCACCATGCATCGTTGATATCGAAGGTTGCAAGCTAGGCCTCGACCATGCCATGTGCGCCCGCGTGCAAGTCGCCGCGACGGTGACGGCACCATCCTGACCAGGCACGTTTACACTCCAATGCACAGCTCGAACGACTCGGACCTCAGCGATCCCGCGAACCATGCGTCCGTGGTGCTGGTGGGGCAGCCCAACGTGGGCAAGACCACAATCTTCAACCGGCTCTGCGGGCTTCGTGCACATACCGCCAATATTGCTGGAAGCACAATCGATGCGCGCATTGGTCAAGGACACGGTCTTCGTGTCACCGACTTGCCCGGCGCATGGGCCATCGATCTCGACACGCCTGAAGCCATCCTCGTGCGTACAGCGCTTGCAGGAGATGTAGCCACTGTGACATTCGATGCCGTTGTCGTGGTTGTCGATGCTGCATCACCAAGGCGAGGCCTGCACCTTGCACTAGAAGTGCTCAGTCAATCCGGCGGTGACGGCAAGCCACTGCCGTGCGTCATAGCGCTCAACATGATCGATCAGGCAAGGCGCAAGGGCATAGACGTTGATCCCAAGCGTCTTTCACAATGGCTAGGTTGCAATGTTGTGCTTACATCGGCGCGTCGTGGTGAGGGCATTTCTGAACTGGCCCAAGCAGCACGAACCGCACGTCCCTCAACGACGGATCCTCCAGCCCAAGATGATCGTGAGGCACTCAACGCTTGGATCGATGGCGTCATTCGGGACAGTGCTCCTCGAAGCCTTGTGCACCAACAAGACAAACTTGCCGAGCGCATGGACCGCGCCTTCACGCACCCACTGTTGGGCGTTGTGCTTTTTGCCATTGTTATGGCGGGACTCTTCTGGACCATTTTTGCATTCGCATCAGTGCCGATGGAATTTATTGAGTTCATCTTCGGCCACATTGGAACTTTTGTGTCAGGTCTGTTGCCTGAGGGGGCGCTGCGTGACTTGATCGTCGACGGTGTGGTTGGCGGGCTTGCCGGGACGGTCGTGTTCCTCCCGCAAATCCTACTGCTGTTCTTTCTGATTGCATTGCTTGAAGACACGGGTTATCTGGCTCGCGCTGCATTTGTCATGGATCGCATGCTTCGACGTTTTGGACTGCCGGGTCAAGCATTTGTACCCATGCTGAGCGCTCATGCATGCGCCATTCCCGCCATCATGTCCGCTCGACTCGTGCCGGACCGGCGCGATCGCCTTGCCACGATTCTGGTCGCACCGTTTTTGTCATGCGCTGCAAGATTGCCGGTGTACGTACTGCTCATTGGAGTGCTCTTCGCTGATGAGCCGGTCCTTGCTGGCATTGTCTTTGCTGGCTGTTACGCGATTGGCATCGTGGCCGCGCTGGGTTCTTCGTTCATTGTTCGACGAACACTCCTCAAAGGGCCGAGTCGACCAATGGTCATCGAACTGCCTCCGTACCAATGGCCATCCGTGCGAGGGGCATTGCTGACGTGCTGGGATCGAGGTCTGCTTTTTGTGCGTAAAGCGGGCACCGTCATTCTTGCCATGGTCATTGTGCTGTGGTGGCTGAGCGCTTACCCAAAGCCGCCAGTTGATCAACGCGTCGCAACAACAAGCGACGCCTTGGTCGATGTCGCAGAGCCATCAGCGCTTTCCTATTCATTTGCCGGGCAAATTGGTCGTGCGGTGCAGCCGGTGTTTGCGCCTATGGACTGGGATTGGCAACTGACTGTTGGCGTGATGACGAGCTTTGCCGCCCGTGAAGTGTTTGTGTCAACTATGGCCGTTCTTGTTGCCGGGCACGATGACACCGACGACCCCGAAGTGCTCAACGCTATTGCAACAGCGCAGCGTGATGATGGTCGGGCCATGCTCACATCGCCTGCAGCAGCAAGTCTGCTGGTATTCTTCGTGCTGGCCATGCAGTGTTTGCCAACGCTCGCGGTCACGGCCCGGGAAGCCGGAGGCTGGAAGTGGGCTGCGCTGCAGTTCACATGGATGTCAACTGTTGCATGGATCGCTGCATGGATCACGTACATGATCGTTGTCGCGGGGATGACAGCCTAATGCCATGGAGTGACTGGCAGTTTTGGGTTGTGACAGTGATCGCTATGGGCGCCGGTGTTCTTGTGATTCGGCCGATGCTGCCCAAGCGATTTCGGCGGTCGCCCAAGGGCACACGTGCACAACTCACAGTGAAGGGTCGGAAGATTGAGCGTCGATCAGTGATTAAGGACTAAGGATGCAGTATCGTCAGGGCTATGGGAATCGCCCGTTCAACGAACGCTGTTTGTGTGCTAGTGATCACGTCGGTGACGTTCGCATCGGGCGACATTGATGCACGCGAGACTGAGTTCAATCAAGCCATTGGGCCAATTCTGTCAGCCCATTGCTTTGCATGCCACGGTCCGCATGCCCAGGCGCGAAAGGCGGGGCTTCGCCTCGACCTAGCAGAGGGGATCTTTGGTCAATCACGGAACGGTGAGGCTATCGTTGCTCCAGGCAACGCAGCAGCGAGCGTGCTTGTACAGCGCATCAACGCAGCGGATCGTGATGACCGCATGCCACCGGTCGATGCGCTACACCAACTGACTAATGATGAACGGGAACTGCTTACTGCGTGGGTGGAGGCGGGCGCACCTTGGTCGGCGCATTGGGCCTTTGTTCCGCCGACGCGACAGCAGAGCCCTGTACCGTCTGACGTTTGGCTTGCATCTGATGACATTGATTTGTTTATTCAGAGCCGATTGCCAGCTGTAGGGTTGTCGCCCTCGCCGAGGGCCAATCGTTCAACATTGCTTCGACGTGTGTCGCTTGATCTCACTGGCTTGCCGCCCAGCGTTGAGGAACTTGACGCGTTTCTTGCTGACAAACACTCAGATGCTTACGAACACGCTGTCGACGCACTATTGGCCTCCCCGCGTTTTGGAGAACACATGGCCACACAGTGGCTTGATCTCGCTCGGTATGCCGACTCTTACGGGTATCAAAACGATGTCGGCCGCTCTGTTTGGCAATGGCGTGACTGGGTGATTGAGTCGTTTAACGACAACCTTCCCTATGACGACTTCATCACCTGGCAGCTTGCTTGCGATCTCTTGCCAGATCCAACCCGTGAGCAACACCTAGCGACGACGTTCAATCGACTCCACCGCCAGACAAATGAGGGCGGCAGTGTGAATGAAGAATTCCGTGTTGCATACGTGTCGGATCGTGTCGACACATTTGGCAGCGCTATGCTCGGGCTGACGACTCAATGCGCACGATGCCATGATCACAAGTTCGACCCCATCAGTCAGCGTGAGTACTACGAGTTATCCGCGTTCTTTGACAACATCGACGAATCGGGTCTGTATTCACACTTTACCTCTGCGGTGCCAACGCCGACGCTCACACTTCCCACTGCAGCGCAGCAAGCACAACTTCAATCACTTGCCCAAGCCGTTGAGCACGCAGAGGCATCGCTTGCACGCACATACCAATCGAGAGCAGGCGCCTTCGGCGTCTGGCAAGGCACGCCAGGCGCTGAGCTCACCATTCCTGGGCTCGTTGCGCACTATCCACTGGATGTAACGTCTGACGGGACGCTTCAGAATACAGTCGATGCCACCAAGCCTGCCAAGACAAGCCTGTCGCCTGTTGTTTCACCGGGCGCTAAAGGCGAGGGGCTCTTGCTCAGCGGTGACAACAACGTGCATTTTCCAGAGGTTGCCGAGTTTAATCGAAGCACACCATTCACACTATCGCTGTACGTGAAGGTGCCTGACGTCAAGGAGCGGGCTGTTGTCATACATCGGTCTCGATCATGGACTGACGCTGGCAGTCAGGGATATCAACTGTTGCTGAAGAAGGGCAAGCTAAGTTGGTCGTTGGTTCACTTTTGGCCCGGCGACGCAATCAGCATTCTTGCTCTTGAGCCCATGGACCTCGGCAGATTCAATCATATTGTCGTAACGTCAGATGGATCATCATCTGCTGCTGGCCTCGCCATCTATATCGACGGCAGTCCAGTGCACACCACGGTGATGAAGGACAATTTGCACAAGGGCATAACAGGCGGTGGCCCCGGGGCATTGACAATCGGCGAGCGCTTCCGCGACAACGGGCTTGCTGGCGGAACCGTTGACGAGGTCAAGGTGTTTGACAGGTGCTTGACGCCTCTGGAAGTAGCACATCTACATGACGGCGTGTCTCTTGACCGTGCACATGCCAATGCAGCGCAGTCGCTTTGGGCGTTCTACTTCGCAACGCAAGACGAGCCAGCTTCTGCTGCACACGCGCATCTAGTAGCTGCCCGGGGGGCGCTTGCCAACGTGCAGAACGGGGTTAGCGAAATTATGGCCATGAGCGAGATGGACTCCCCACGGCAGACGTTCGTACTTGAAAGAGGAGCGTACGATTCTCGCGGGGAACATGTTTCACCGGGGACGCCTGCGGCCGTGCTGCCTTTTGATCCAGCATTGCCCAAAAACCGACTCGGCCTTGCCCAGTGGGTGACTGGCCAGGCGAACCCACTGACTGCGCGGGTAGTGGTCAATAGGTTGTGGATGCAGATCTTTGGCAACGGACTTGTTGGAACACCTGGGGACTTCGGCAATCAAGGTCTCGTGCCCACTCATCCGTCGCTGCTCGATGCACTCGCCATCGATTTCATTGACTCTGGCTGGGATACAAAGGCGATGCTCCGTCGCATGGTGTTGTCTGCAACGTACCAACAGGATTCTGGTTCCAGTGAGGATGCGTGGACTGTAGACCCTGAGAATCGTTGGTTAGCACGTGGTCCATCGCACCGACTGACCGCTGAAATGATTCGTGACCAAGCGCTTGCAGCGAGCGGACTTTTGGTCGAGCGTATTGGTGGCGAAGGTGTGTTTCCCTACCAGCCAGCGGGTCTGTGGAAAGAGAAGAGCGGTTCGACCTATCCACAAGGCAAGGGCGAATCGCTTTACCGCCGAAGTCTCTACACCTGGTGGAAGCGTACATCTCCACCTCCATCGATGATGATCTTCGATGCTTCTAAGCGAGACATCTGCGTTGCCCAACGTGGCTCAACATCTACGCCGCTTCAGGCTCTCGTGCTACTGAACGACGTGCAATTTGTTGAAGCAGCGCGAGTGCTAGCGGAGCGGGCTTGGAGTGCCGGAGGGGGCGATGCTGAGGCCAGTGTGCGTTTCGCATTCCGCGCGTTGGCGGGTCGACAGCCCGACGACGCAGAAGTGCTGGTGCTTGTGGCCTTGTTTCAATCACAGCAGCAAGCTATGGCTGCAGATTTTGCCGCAGCGGAAGCGTTTGCTGCAACTGGGGAGAAGCCGCGAGATGAATCCATGAATGCTGTAGATATTGCAGCACTGACAGCAACGTGTTCCACCATCATGAGCGCCGACGCGGCGACAATGCAGCGGTAGGCTCCATCTGATGTGCACCCTAGACCATAACCCGCTGCTTCAATCAACTCGACGTCAGTTACTCAGTGGCATGATGATGGGCCTTGGTTCCATGGCACTCAGTGGTATGGGGGCCGCGCCGGCTGCCGGCACCAAACGCACCGCTGCCGCCGCGGCGGAACTCGCGCAGTTCGCGCCAAAGGCCAAGCGGGTGATCTTTCTGTTCCAAAGCGGCGGTCCTTCGCAATTAGATCTGTTTGATCACAAGCCACTCTTGCAGAAGCACAATGGTGAGCAACTTCCAGATTCAGTGCGCAAGGGCCAGCGACTGACTGGCATGTCTGGCAATCAATCGAGCTTGCCCTTGGCTGGGGCGCAGTTCGACTTCGCTCGCCATGGGCAGTGCGGTGCGTGGGTCAGCGAATTACTGCCGTACACGGCGAAAATCGTCGATGAGTTGTGCTTCGTTCGATCGATGTACACCGAGGCTATCAACCACGATCCGGCGATTACCTTCTTCCAAACGGGTTCGGAAATTGCGGGCCGGCCATCAATGGGTTCATGGGTGAACTATGGCCTTGGCAGTTTGAACGACAACTTGCCAGCATTCGTGGTGCTGGTGACGGGCGGCAAGGGTGGGCAGCCGCTGTATGCACGATTGTGGGGGCAGGGGTTCCTTGACGCGCAGCATCAGGGCGTGCAGTTGCGTGCGGGTAAAGACCCGGTGTTGTACTTGACGAATCCAGAAGGGCTGTCCAAGGATGGCCGGCGGCAGATGCTCAATGCCTTGGGATCACTCAACGCCCAGCAACAACTTCGCACCGGTGACCCAAGTATCGCGTCACGTATTGCGCAGTACGAATTGGCGTTTCGAATGCAGATGTCGGTGCCGGAGGTTTCGGACTTTTCTGACGAGCCAGATGAGACGTTCGAGCTGTATGGTGACGATGCTCGAACACCCGGCACGTATGCGGCGAACTGTTTGCTTGCACGGCGGTTGGCCCAGCGCGATGTTCGGTTTATTCAGCTGTATCACCAGGGGTGGGATCAGCATGGGGATCTGCCGAGCACAATTCGAGTACAGGCCAAGGAGACCGATCAAGCATCAGCAGCCCTAGTGCTGGATCTGAAGCGCCGGGGCTTGCTTGAGGACACGTTGGTTGTGTGGGGAGGTGAATTCGGCCGGACGAACTACTCCCAGGGCACGTTGACGACGACAAATTATGGTCGTGACCATCATCCACGGTGCTTCACCATGTGGATGGCGGGCGCTGGTGTAAAGGGGGGTATGACCTACGGTGCGACGGATGACTATGGCTACAACATCACCGAAAGCCCAGTGCATGTGCATGATCTACAGGCGACGATGTTGCACTTGCTCGGTCTGGACCATGAACGCTTAACGTATTCGCATCTCGGGCGTGACTTCCGTCTAACGGATGTATCAGGCCGCGTTGTGCACGACTTGCTTGGTTGAACAAGAAACAGTGTCCGGCACTTTTTGTGGCTTAGGTACATGGACCCCATTCCACGATAATAATGAGCACGGCGGCCATGCCTGAAAAGTAATGAGGATTGCACAAGTGCGGAATCTCACTGGACTCGTCCATCGAAACACTCCAGGTGATCATCGCTGGTGCATGCCTTGCGCCATTCCATGGTAGGCTCCGCTCGTGGAGCGGCAAACGAGCATCAATGGCAGTTGACCAACACAAACCTCTGAATGGGGCGGGAGTTGGTGCCGACGACGCAAGTCTTCGCGGGCTCCTCATTGAGTTGGTTCGGCTGTGTATCCCGATTCTGATCGGGCTTGGCCTAGCTGTCGCCATCCATCACTTCATCGCCCTGCCGCGGCTTGGCTTTCCCGCAGAAGTGCGCCGTCCAATTGCCATTGCATCAAGCCTCGATGCCGGCTTGCTCAAAGGCGATGGCCCCGTCGCAGTCATTATCAGCAACTCTGCGGGTGTCGAAGGTATTGATGCATCGATCGTGCAGGCTGCTGCGCCAAAGGGGTGGCGTGTTTACAACTTCTCAACCAATGGAACCAATCAAGTTGAGGCTCGAATGCTCGCCGATCGGCTTGCTGATGCGGGCGCTGATTTGGTGATCTGGCTCTTCAGGCCCGACATGCTCTCAACGCCGCGGCCAATGCATGCAGATGTCGTGTACGCCTACGCCAAAGGTAATTTTGCCGATGCGACGCCTTGGATCGATTCGCCTTGGGTCGATAGCGAGACTCTTGCACAGTTAGACGCGGGACAATTCGAAGTCTCGGTGCACTTTAGGCGCCGCTGGCTCGATGCTCTGAACTACACCATGCGGCGACGCATGCGCACAGGCATTCGAACGCCTTCTGCTGATGATTTTGAATCGCCCTTTAACCTTGAAGTCGTGCTGGATGGCGTACAACTCGATCGGCACGTTGGCGAAATAGCAACCATGATGGACGCCGAGTTGGACGGATTCATGGCAGATGGCCCCGGCTCAGGCCGCGCATTCATGCAAGAGATGATTGACGACTTCGCTAATCGACCAGCGGAATTAGCCATCGTCATCGCTCCGACGCATCCAGCCCTGCACAAGCAGTTCGAGCCAATTGAAGTTGAGGTCATGTCATTTCTTGAGCCATTTGCCACGTCAAAGGGCGTGCATGTTGGCAACGCCGCAGGGCTCCTTGAAGTCACCCAGTACGCCGATGCCATTCATCCAAACGAAACCGGTCGCGCCACATTGAGCACATGGCTGGGCAAGTGGATGCCGCCACCACCTTCTAACAAGCCAGATCATCGTTGATCGATACGGATACCGCCGCCTCACACGCTCATGCTGTTTCAGACCGTTGAATTCCTGATTCTCCTGATCGTCGTTCTCATTGCGATCATGGTCATTCGGCGTCGCCGATTTCAGCACGGTGTTATGACGGCTGCGAGCTTCGTGTTTTATGGGTGGTGGGACGTTCGGTTTCTATTACTGATCGTGCTTAGCACGGTGGTTGACTATTCAGCCGCGATGGGCATTGTTAAGTCGCGGCGCATGACGATGACTCGCCGCATGATGCTCGGGCTGTTGTTGATTGGTGCTGCAGTCTTCTTCCTATTGCCAAATTGGCCGGAGTGGCAAGCGGCGCTGAAGGCAGGCCGTATGCCGGATCCAGGGACGCCTTGGATTGCTCGCTGGAGTGGTTTATTCCCATCAATTGGACTCGTTGCAGTCATCGCTATCTTGGGCCCATTGACATACGCACTGTGGGCAAGGCTGAAGGATGCATCTCGGCGTCGCGCATTCTTGCTGACAAGCATCACCGTTAATCTCGGCGTGCTCGCTTTTTTCAAGTACTTCAATTTCTTCGTAGACTCCGCCCAAGGTGTCGCTGGGTCACTGGGCTACGACATCTCGATAACGGCTCTGCAGGTGGCGTTGCCAGTGGGCATCAGCTTCTACACATTCCAGACGATGAGCTACACCATCGATGTCTATCGAGGAAAGCTCCGACCTGAAAAGTCGTTGCTGCGGTTGGGTCTGTATGTGTCGTACTTTCCACAACTCGTTGCAGGGCCAATCCTGCGGCCAAGTGAGTTTCTTCCGAGCCTCCGACGACGTTGGGTGCTTCGAGTGGACAATCTCCGAAGTGGTTTTAACCTCGCCCTCGTCGGGTTGTTTAAGAAAGTCATCATCGCGGACAACGTCGCACCGTTGGTCGATGTCATTTTCGCTCATCCCGAAGGTCAGTCGAGCATCGTCATCATGCTTGGCGCATTCCTGTTCGCTGTTCAGATCTATTGCGATTTTTCTGGGTACACGGACATTGCGCGCGCCATCAGCCGGATGTTTGGCGTAGACATTCCGATCAACTTCAACTTCCCATACTTTTCAACAAGCATCACCCAGTTCTGGCGACGGTGGCACATCAGCCTGTCCAGTTGGCTGCGTGACTATCTATATATCCCGCTGGGCGGTAGTCGTATCTCGGTCCCCATGACCTATGTGAATTTGATGATCACAATGTTGCTGGGTGGGCTGTGGCATGGGGCCAGTTGGAATTTCGTGGTCTGGGGTGGATATCAAGGTGCGTTGTTGGCAGGCAACAAGGTACTTGGGGAACTGACATCCAAAGTGTCGTGGCTTGATCGATGGTCGAAACACTGGACAGGCTTGATTGTGCGATGGGGAATCACGACCTACCTCTGGCTGCTGGGCTGGTTGATCTTCCGTGTCACGAGTTTCTCTGAGTTGTGGTACTGCGTGAAGAAGTTTGTGTTCTTTGACGGTTCACTGGGGCTCGGTGCTGCGGGCCTTGGCCGTGGCGATCCATTCACCGCAGTTGGTGCGGCCGCGGTGTTCTGCGTACTACATGCGCTTGACTATCTGTTGCTGTGTCGCACCGGCTCGACCGTTGCAACGCGGCTTGGGACGGTGCCCTATCCGGTGCGCGCTGGCGTGTATGCCCTGGCGGCAATCGCGTTCTTCTTTGCATGGCCCACCGAGAACGGCGCGTTCATCTACTTTCAGTTCTAGCCAAGCAACCGCAACGAGAGCCCTTCGGCCATGCACAACAGCGTGTACGTTGGGTTCGCCGTGCCGGCCGTCGGCAGAACAGCGGTTGATGTCACCCACAGATTGTCCATGCCCCATACCTGGAGATCCGGCGTGACGACCGCTTCCTCATCGTCGCCCATGCGGCAGGTGCCCACTGGATGGAACGTGTCATAGGGGCGGCTCGAATCCCAGTCGAGGCTCTGGGGCTCCAGGCGGGGGAGGTCGATACTCGAACGATTCCACGTTTCAATCATGCGGTGGCCCGTGACACGCAAATTGGTGAGATCTTGTTCGGTGGTCTGCCAATGAATCACAGGATTTCGGCGGCCATATCGGTCCACGTCCGATCCCAATTCGATGCGGTTTGCCCGCGTTGGCAACTGCTCAATGTCCAGTTGCAGTCGGGAGGGCGTTCCTTTGGCAATGTGTAACTCGGATCGGACGTAGCGGCCCCAGGCCAGTGCGGTGGCGCCAGTGATGCCAGAAAAGTAGTCGCCAATGGAAAGTCGTGGTAGTCGGCGCCGCTGCAGACCAGACAACACTTCACGCACAACGTTGAATCCAGATGACTCGTGTTCAAAGACAATGTGCCCAAACGCGCGCACCGAGCCAGGAGGTGGATTCGATTCGATGAAACGCATACTTCGCATCCAACCTTTAGAGAACCGTGGGGCGAAGTACCGAATGGCGCGACTTTGATCGGCTGGCCTGATATCGGCGACAGGGTGGGACAGGTGATCGCTCATGTAGGCGCCAACTGCTGAACTCTTACGTATGACAGGCGACGCGAAGCAGGTGTTTAGCTCTAATAGGAGGCGTGTGGATTCGATTGCGCCAGCTGCGATGATGAACTTATCTGCCGTCACTTCCACAGTCTTACCGTTTGGTGAAACAGCCGTTGCACAGCGAAGCCGCGTTGCACTAGTGTCGGATTCATGCATTGACCAGCCGTTGACCACAGCATTGGTCACGATGCGCAGGGATATGTCAGAGTGCGTTGAATTGTTGAACCCCTTGAGCATCGTTGCGAAGTTGCGAGTGCGAAATGGGATGAACAAACTGGCACCCGGCACGAGCCCTGCCGAGAGGAGCGATGACGCGACCGGATCAAGGGTCCGCTGTGCAAACTCCATGAACTGGCCTTCAAGGGGGTACCCAAGTCTGGTCAGCACCGTGTGGCCCCAGCGATCAACATCCTCGATGATTCGCGGCCATTGGTCCGGCGTGAAGTCGGGCTCATTGCGAGCGTCAAGTGTCGTGTGTGGAAAGAGCAAGCCTCCCCAGCGTGAAGTCGTTCCACCAAGGCCAAAGAACCGACCACGGGTTGCACCGGGATACGGCGATAGCGGGAAGCCGGCGTTGAATCCTAGTTCGGCATTGGATACGCATACATCGCCGCCAGCCTCGATGAGCAAGACATCTTTGCCGCCGAGGGCAAGTTGCTTTGCCAAGTAAATGCCCGCAGCGCCAGCGCCGATGATGGCAACGTCGCACTGGAGTGTTGTGTGGTCATCGTCGACGGTGGACAGATTCATAATCACGGGCGTGCTCATTTGGCCGCCACCGCAAGTTCAGGGATTCGTTCAGCACGCCGCGTCGAGACAAGCACGCAGCCGGTGTCGTTACGTTTCAAAGCGCGCTGCATGACATCGTGCGCGGCGATGTCACCATCGGATTGTCGAGCAGCCGCCAGATAGCCGTAGGTGAACTGCAGCGATCGAGCAGCGTCGAGCACCGGATCGCCTTGGCGAGTATCCAAACTGTCGTGAGTCTGGGTCACTTGTGCGATGGGGTGGTCCTTCTCTAGCCAGAGACAGTACTTGGAGGACTCGCCAGCAAGTCCCCAGTATCGAATTCGCCCAGCGGTCTGTTCATCCTGAAGCCACGCCAGAAAGTCGTCAGCTTGCAGTCTCTCAGGAGCGGGTTCATGCAACAGAAGCAAGTCAAGATAGTCTGTTCGCAGCCGTTTCAATGATTGATCAAGACTTGTTCGAGCTCGTGCGACAGTCCAATCGCGACGGGGCGCAGCCAACGATGACACGATGCGGCCAGCGGCCTTTCGCCCCCACACGCCAAGGCCGCCCAATGGCGTCCAGCCGGGGCTGTACATGCCTACTTTGGAAGTAACAGTGACGGCATCTCGGCGATGCTGAATGAACCGGCCAAGATCCGTTTCCGCTAGCCCATAGGCGTAGTACGGCGAAGTGTCAAAGTGGGTGATGCCCGTGTCGAAGGCTGTCTCGAGCAGGCCTCGTCGCTGCGCTGCGCGGAGCAAGTGGTGCATCGATGCGGTGCCGAAGCCAACGCGTGAGACGCGAAGAGCGGTCCGTTCGATCGTAACCTGCTGCATGGCCGAGATTGTCGGGTCTCGACAGTCAACTCGCAACTGCCCACAATCGATCTGTGGTGATTTTAGGTTTCGATGTCCGAATTCTGGATTCAGCAAGCCGAGCTAGGCTGGACTGGTTGGCACCAAGCCATTTGTCGATCACCTTTTCGATAGGGCTCAGGATTGGCGCGTCTCCAGTCTTGGGTCAGCGCATTGTGCCACGTCTTTGGTGTCGGCGCAAAGAAACACCCCCGATCAGATGACCGGGGGTGTTTTCAATCACATGTTTGGCGTGCGAATCAGTCAGTCGACCAGCTTCGTGGGTTCATCGTTCTGAAGCGTTGAAGCCTCGAGCGAGGATCCTTCAGCAACTTCGGTTGAGGTACAACCTTCCGTACCGGTTTCACCCTCGGTGGGCTCATCCGTTGGTTCGGTTGGATTCAACCGTTGCTCTCTTCGCATTTGCTTGAGCGCGGCCTTCTCGGCCTTTTTTTGTTCACGCTGTCGCTTTGCGAAACTGTGCTGACCCTTTCTCGCCACTGGGAACTACCAGTTGCCGCGGCGATTGCCACCACCGCCACCACCACCGCCACTGCGCTCGGTCTTGGCGCGAGCTTCACTCACGTTGAGTGCTCGGCCGTCGAGGTCTTGGCCGTTGAGGCCGTCGATCGCAGCGCGGGCGGCGTCGTCGGGCATGGTGATGAAGGCGAAGCCGCGGGGGCGGCCAGTTTCGCGATCGGTGATGACCGCGATGTCCTCTACTTCGCCGTACTGGGCGAATGTGTTGCGGAGGGTTTCTTCGGATGTGTCAAAGCTGGTGTTGCCTACGTAGAGTTTCAAGGTTGACTACTTTCTGTGAACTAGTTTGGGCGACTTTGGGCAATCGAATGCCGTGCAGATGCCATTTCGAACAAAGGCGTGCGACTGTCGCAAATGCCCAGTCCCACATGGTAGTGGATTCTGCAGTGCTCCTCCGTAGAAGCGATGATTGCCCCGTTTTTCGATCGATAAAGCGGCCTTTAGAGACTATTTGGACGTGCAATAGGCACATTGTTTTGCTGTGTGGGGTCAAGCGGTACGATGCAAGCCCTTGTTGGGTCGGGCACACTTAGGAGCATCAAGTACATGCCATTGCACATATTTATCGCCATGATTGCGGTTGCCACTTCGATATTCGTCCACGCCGTGGCTACCGCAGCACCTAAAAAAGTCCTCGTTCAGGAATTTACCGCTACATGGTGCCCGCATTGCGCCAACGTCGGTGGTGGCATCTACCAATTGCTTCAAGACAACCCCGGATCGCTCGTTGGCATGATGCAGCACTTTGCCGACGATTATGAGACTGACTTTAGCCAAGAACTCATTGACTTCTACACCTTGCCGGGCCATCCGAGCATTTGGGTTGACGGCACCTGGAACCAAATTGGTTCATCCGGAGGTTTCGATGCCAACGAGGCAAGTATTGGCGCGTTGGTTGACATGGCATCTACAACTACCGATGTGGTCATCGATATTGAAGGTAGCGAGTTGTCAAACACAGACTACATGCTTGGTGTATCGGTGCATGTTGAAGCCAATGGCGAAGCTCGATTCATGCGGATCTACGTGACGCAGGCCTACAGTGATACCGCGTGGCCCGAGTCTGGAGAGTTGCAATTCAACACGCAGCGACAGGCAGCACCAACGCAAACGATTGCACTGAATCCAGGCGAGACATGGTCGTTTGAGCATACGTTCACGTTGACCGATGAGTCGCTGAATAAGGACTTTGTGACGTACATTGTGTGGGCGCAAGATAATCTTGCAGCACCGCCGGCACTGGTTCGTCAAGTGGCTGTACATGCACACGGCGACGTTCCTCCGTGCCCTTGCCAGGGCGACTTTGACTGCAATCAGTCGATTGACGTAGATGACTTGCTGCACCTGCTGGCCTCCTGGGGCACAGATGGTGGCGACGTTGATGGAAATGGTGATACTGACGTTGACGATCTGCTATTGCTGATTTCAAACTGGGGAAGTTGCTAGTTGGCCCCATTGCGTACGCCTGCGTTGTCAATAGGCTCTAGATTTTCCCAGCTGAACCCTTGTTTGTAAGCGGACATCCATGATGGCGATCACTTTGACCACAGGTATGGTCATTCGGCGATAGGCACTGCTATATGTACGTGTCTTTTTCGCGGGGACTTGTTCGTCGTAGCGCCTGTAACGAGAATCGCACCTCGCGAGCATTGTTGCTCGACGCCCTTTGACTACTGTGCCCAATCATGAGCACTCTTCTTTCTGCCCGAAACTTGACCAAGGCCTTCCCAACGGGAACGCTGTTCGAGGGGCTATCCATACACGTTGGGGAGCGTGATCGCGTGGGGCTCATCGGTCCCAACGGCGCGGGTAAGTCGACGCTGCTTAGAATTCTTGCCGACTTGGAACCACATGATGATGGCAAGATCACTCGTCGACGTGGGCTGCGTTTGGTCTATGTCGAGCAAGACGACCACTTTGCAAATGATGCTACGGCGATGTCTGCTATCTGTGACAAGATCACTACATCAAATGATGATCGTGTCGATGTTGATACCCGCGCAGCCATTGCGTTATCCAAACTTGGGTTCGAGGACTTTGATCAACCAGTTGCAACCCTGTCTGGCGGGTGGCGAAAGCGATTGTCCATTGCACGGGCGCTGTGCAAGGAGCCAGATGTACTTCTTCTCGATGAGCCAACCAACCACTTGGACCTTGAAGGCGTTTTGTGGCTTGAAGGATTTGCCAACAAAGCTCAATTGGCCATGCTCTTTGTGACACATGATCGCCAGTTTTTGGAAAACGCTGCAGATCGAATCATCGAAATCTCTCCGGCTTATCCAGGGGGCATGTTTGAAGCAGCGGGAAACTACAGCACCTTTTTGTCGCGCAAGAATGCGTTTCTCGATGCGCAAGAGGCAGCCGAGTCCGCCCTTGCGAACAAAGTGCGGCGAGACACTGCCTGGTTGATGCAGGGTATTCAGGGTCGGCAAACGCGCAACAAGACGCAGGTTCGTGATGCTGCAAGTCGACGCGCAGAGCTGAAGGCGACCAAAGGCCGCAATCTCGCTCCGAAGCAGACGACGACGATCGACTTTCAGGCGACATAACGTAAAACGAAGAAGTTGCTTGGGCTACACCGCGTTGCCAAGGCGATGGGCGGCAAGTCACTGTTCTCGGCACTTGAGGTTATGTTGACCCCGGGGCAACGCATCGGTTTGCTCGGCTTGAACGGATCGGGCAAAACTA
>JABAAC010000142.1 GCA_014238965.1 Phycisphaerales bacterium
GTCGCATTGCCATTGCTAGACATCAATGGTGAGCCGATCTACTCACTTCGATTACTGCGTCCGAATCGACTTGATCCAACTTCAGAAGCAACCTGGACTATTCCGATTGATCCGCGTGGTATTACCAATGGCGGCGAGCTCGATTTTAAGTCGGCTAACTCGGTGGATGGCAGTACTCACCTGCCTAATGGTCAGGTCAATCTGAACACGGTCCCTATGTTGCCCCCAGCGACGAATGATCGGCCGTATAGCTTGATGCTTGTTATGAACGGCGTTGAAGAAACCGACCGCGCCGAACAGTTCGAGGCGGCTCGTTGGCTTGACTTTCTTGATGCCGAGAAAGACATGCATCCATCAGGCGATGCGTTTGAGAATCCGTACTGGGTGCAAGATGACCCTCCAGCCCTTAGTACGCGAACGATCTCCGGTGGCGAGTTGATTTGGTCTATCAAACCAGATGTTTCGTTTGCACCAGGTGGTGTAGTGTCTGGCCAATCGGTGCCTTCGCTGGCCAAGGACTGGTATCCACCAAATGTAGGCGAGGGCGCCTCAGTGGCGTACTTTGATGGGCCAGTCATTGACCCGAAGCAAAGCGTAGCGATTGAACTCGTTCGAACGCATCGGCGTGACTGGAATCAGGACGGTACCGAAACTCAAGGTGGTGATTTGAATGACTATGAGGTTGATGTCGTCATTGACCGCACGGTCGGCGTTGATGGCGTCGATGAGTTTTCGCACGTCATCACGACACAACTCGCCCAGCATCGTCAGCCGTCCCTGAGGGATACAAATGACCCGGTTCAGCCGCCCAATAACAATGGCACGACAGTTTTTCCCACGCAAACGGAGTTTGTAGCGTCCATGGAAGATGGGGGAGGGACGAGCGAGCGAACGATTAATGAGTCATGGTTATATCCAATGACGCTCCGGGGGCAATCTGTTCTTGATGATCACACTGACTCGCATGGGTGGTCAAGCTTGCCAGATTCACTTCGAATCGATCCTGAGAAGGCGCGGTGGATGCAGTGGGCTCGGTTCAGCCGCGCCTGGGCGATGGATGACTTCACAGCCGAGCGAGAAGCAGGTGAAGAACCCACATTGATTGAGGCTGAGTATGCCGCCGCAATGGACTGGGATTCCGCTACGCCCCTGACCTCGCGGCGTTGGCGGCCTGATCGAGCTGCGCCGCGATTCGTCGCAGCAGGTTCGCGTGTGACTCGCTCGTGGGCTCGCCCTTGGGCGACGCGGCTTGGTGAAATGCCGAATCTCGATGCAAGTCTTGAGTACTCCGCTGATGACACCGGCATGACCTATCCAATGTTCAAGTTCCCCTATGCTGGCGTTGGCGGTGGGCAGCATGTGTTGCAACATGCGACCTTCGATCCAGAACGTTCTGCGCTTGGCCCACCAGTTGGCGGCAACTTTCTTGGCATGACGATCAGCGAAGATCCGCTCTTGGTTGATGGTAATCTGCCGACGTTGTTGCCAACGAAGCCAGAGAACATCGCCGGCCAATTTGGCAATTACGAAGCAATTGACTTTAGTAAATCCCCGCTCCGATTGGACCGCCGATACGCCGAGCAGAAGGCTTTGGTTCCAACTGATGGCATTGTCACCAGCGCCGATGGTTATTTGAATTGGCCGCGATGGATCGTCTCTTCACCAAACGAGGAAGGCCTTCTTGTCCAGCGTGACGTCCGAGTCATCATTGAGGGCGACCCAGAGAACGACACGGGTTTGCCCCGCAGCGCCAACTTGTTTGATGGCGATTCGGCGAATGACTTTGCAGCCACGCCACTTGAGTTCCTGCCTCCTGAGAACTTTGGCGACGAGTTTGGTGTTGGATGGTTCCGCACTGATGCGACAAACAATTTCGGTACGGCGGGAACGGAAGTCGCCGACACGTACGCCACGCTGCTCCGATACCGTCATGGCAACATCTTCAACGTCGACTGGGACCCAGATGGGCTCGGTCGAATGGATACCACTGGCGATGGCAACTGGGACACCACCGGTGTGCCATACACGCCGGAGAATGCTTACCCCTATCCATGGGCGACGCGAAACGCGCGGCTGCCATGGTCGTTCAGCACGGGCGATCCCGAAGCCCCGCAGGCTGAGTACCGCATCTTCCAAGCCGCAAAGCCTTCATTCTTCGCGTTCACGCCCCGCCACAATATTGGCGGCACGCAGCTGAGCCTTGAGACCGGCTACGACGGTGACGCGACGACCTTTGATTGGTCCTACCCAGACAAGGGGTGGTACGGCCCAGATGAAATTGATGGCGATCTGTTGATGCCGCACGGGTTCCAAGTGAATCTGAAGAATGCAAACTTTGAGCAGGTTGGCGAAGTACTCAATGCGTTGACGGTCGCGCACGAACTCTATGTGCCGATGCAACAATCGACAGCCGTGACTATTCCTAAGATATTCCCAGGTGGCCCTGGATGGTTTGCGTGGCCGCCGGAGCCACAGTTGCCGTTTCGCGTTGATCAAATTAGTGGCAACTTCCTTCCACATGTGGACACAGGTGGCGTCGACGGCATTGTGACGATGCGAACCTTCTCCGAAGGGCTCTCCGAACTGGCTGATGCTGGCGCGGGCGTTGGCATTGGCCGCCTCGAAATGACAGCAAGCCTTGAGGACCTCAATGCCGTCATTGGCGACCAGCCCTATGTGCTGATGGATCTTGACCTCGATGATCCCGCCAATGCGCCGCCGCCGTGGTATCTCTGGTCGGATGACCCTGCGCACTTTGAACCTGATCTTCCGGCAGCGCAGCGTATTGCCGACTTGTTCGTGTGTGATGGGCCTGGTATTTATGATTTTGAAACCAATCAGGACAACGCTACGCATAATCAGGGCGACATCGTGCCTGACGGATTCATTGACGATCGTGACAGTTATCAACGGTTCACCAGTTCATTCAGCGGTGTTAGTAGTGCAATGCCACGTAATCCGGCCTTTGATAATGCCGCCGGATTCCGTGGTGACCCGACGCGTGGCATGATCAATATCAATACCGCCCCGGTTGAAGTTCTTCGGGCGATGCCGCATATGTACCGGCTTGTTCACGCCGACCCCTCATTTGGCGGGCACCCAAGCATTCTCGATGACGGTGTGACTGGGCATGACCCTGCCGGGCCGATGAGTCCGAATCCGCGTTCCGGTATTCCCGAGGCCATGGTGCAGTACCGAGATGGACTTGGTAAACGGCCTGTTTCCGACAACGACTTCTGGCTTGACGCCATGGTGCCTGGAACTGCCGCAGGCCCAGTCTATGGCGACCGCGGCGTAGGCGAGGATGAAGACTTGGTGTCTACCGATGAGTGGTATGACAATTGGCAGCAGCAGCCAATGGGTCTTCAGACGGATCGCGCTATTCAACAGTCCCGTGGTACGCGGGGGTTTGCAGCACTTGGAGAGTTGTTCCAGCTCTCCCGCCCAGCCTTGTATGGCTTTGAGAAAGACGTTGATAGTGGGGCGGATCGACGTGACCCACTTGGCAATGCAATGTCGGCAGACGCTTGGCGTATGGACTGGGCCGCCCGTAATCCGTTTGGGTACCAAGATGAGCAGGTGCACGGCGTGAATTCTCAGGACAGCCAAATGTGGGATCCGCGCGATGCTGATCTTATTCCAGAAGAACGTCGCTCGCTCTCAGATGTCGGCGCGTTCCTTTCAACAGATACTGGCCGGCTCTTTGATAGCCAGGTGCCGGATCTGCGAACAGCTGAATACGTGGCTGCTGGTAATTGGGGTAACCCGATTTACAACGATCCGCTGTTGACAATCAACGACTCAGAGACTCGTTATCGCGAGGTCCATCTGACTGGCGATCGCGTGGCTGCCGATGCAGAAGAGGCGAGTTTGCTATTTAGCGGCATCTCGAATCTCATCACGACGCGATCAGACATGTTCACAGTTCACTTGCGTGTTCGCACGTTCAAACAAGAACCAGAGAGCGGTATCTGGGACGCCACCGACCCAGCATCAATCGTTTCGGATGAACGATTTGTCATGGTGGTCGATCGAAGCAACGTCGAGCGACCTGGCGACCGCCCACGCATTCTGCTCATGGACCGCGTGGATCACTGAGGGCGCGGCTGCGATGGGATCGGTCCCAGCCTCATAGCCTGCGTTTACTCAGCAGTCACATCCCCAAATCGCCGTTGGCGTTTGGCGAATTCTTGCACAGCGTCGTGGAACGCGGCTTCGCCGAAGTCGGGCCAGTAGGTATCAGTGACGTAGATCTCAGCGTACGAAATCTGCCACAGCAGGAAGTTGGAGATCCGCATTTCACCGCCGGTGCGGATGAGTAGGTCTGGGTCGGGGAGTCCGGTGGTCCAGAGCGAATTGCTAATCATGGCCTCGTCGATGTCACCCGGGTCGAGTGTCCCGGCGGCTACCTGGGCGGCGAGTGTGCGCACAGCTTGCGTGATCTCATGTCGAGCGCCATAGTTCATGGCGATGTTGAGATGCAGCCGGTCATTTTCTTTGGTCTTGTCCACTGCGGCATCAAGCGCATCAAGTACGGAGGCGGGCAGGCCATCTCGCTCGCCTATCAGACGGAATCGCACGCCTTGTTCCATCATCAAGTCGTGCTCGAGTGGAAGCATCTTGAGTACGAGGCCCATCAGCGCAGCAACCTCTTCTGGTGGCCGCTTCCAGTTCTCGGTTGAGAACGAATAGAGGGTGAGGGCATTGATGCCAAGCCGGCAACTCGTCTCAATGGCAGTACGCGCAGCATCAGTGCCAGCAATATGA
>JABAAC010000056.1 GCA_014238965.1 Phycisphaerales bacterium
ACCAGCGCCCGCTCCAGCGCCTGCTCCAGAGCCAGAGCCTGCTCCTGAACCAGAACCAGCTCCTGAACCAGAGCCCGCTCCAGAGCCTGCTCCTGAACCAGAGCCCGCTCCAGCGCCTGCTCCAGAGCCCGAGCCTGCTCCTGAACCAGAACCAGCTCCAGAGCCAGCGCCAGCTCCTGAACCAGCGCCTGCTCCTGAACCAGCGCCTGCTCCAGAGCCAGAGCCTGCTCCTGAACCAGAACCAGCTCCTGAACCAGAGCCCGCTCCAGAGCCTGCTCCTGAACCAGAGCCCGCTCCCGAGCCTGCTCCTGAACCAGAGCCTGCTCCTGAACCAGAGCCTACCCCTGAGCCACTAGATCCATTTATTGATCCAGGTCCGGCCCCCACAACGCCCTGATCCTCCCCTGAGGCGTTGTTTGGCATCACAGATTGAGCCGTGCGGTCCTGCCACCTAGAATTGGTGGTTCGGAGGACTCTGACTCATGGCTCGCCCTGATAACCCCAACGTACCAACCGACACCCTTGGCGCAACGGCTGATCCATCCAACGTGAGCCTGTCTGGCTACGTCATCGATCGTGAGTATGGGCCTGATCAAGTCCAGACAACTATCACTGGCGATCCTTCGTCGGTGCATGCTCGAATTGCTGAGGCGGGCAGCTTTCCATACACGCGTGGTGTCCATCCTGGCATGTATCGCACACGTGGTTGGACCATGCGACAGTTTGCGGGATTTGGAAGTGCAGACGACACCAACGCACGGTTTAAGTACTTGCTTGAAAATGCCAAAGGTACGCACACCGGCTTGAGCACCGCTTTTGATTTGCCAACCCTTATGGGCCGTGACAGTGATGATCCTCTTAGCGCAGGCGAAGTGGGTCGCTGCGGTGTAGCCATTGACACCATCGATGACATGCATCGGCTCTACGCCGACATTCCAATCGACCAAGTCACCGTGAGTCAAACCATCAACGGCCCAGCGTGTGTCATTTGGGCCATGTACATCGCCATGGCCAAGCAACGCGGTATTGCAGCCTCTTCGCTTGGCGGCACGCTACAAAACGACATTCTCAAAGAGTTTCACAGTCAAAATGAGTTTATCTACCCACCTGAGGCATCGGTGAAACTCGTGGTGGACACCATTGAGTATGCAGCGGCGCACTTGCCTCGCTGGAACAGTGTTTCCATTAGTGGGTATCACATTCGTGAGGCCGGATCGACGGCGACGCAGGAGTTGGCGTTCACGCTGCGTGACGGAATGGAATACGTCGAGGCAGCCGTCCGACGTGGAATGGATGTGGATGACTTCGCGCCGAGATTGTCATTCTTCTTCAACTCGCACAATGAGTTCTTTGAAGAGATATGCAAGTTGCGAGCGGCTCGTCGAATTTGGGCGCACACGATGCGTGATCGATTTGGGGCAAAAAAAGAACGATCCATGTTGATGCGAACGCACGTTCAAACAGCCGGGTGCTCGTTGACCGAGCAGCAGCCATTGAACAACATTGTGCGGGTTGCCTATCAGGCCATGGCGGGGGTGCTCGGTGGATGCCAGAGTCTTCACACCGATTCAATGGATGAGACGCTCGGGCTTCCTACCGAAACTGCAGTTCGTGTTGCGTTGCGAACGCAGCAAATTCTCGCTGAAGAGACTGGTGTGACTCGTACGGTTGACCCGTTGGGAGGTTCGTGGTTCGTAGAGGCATTGACAGATCAAATGCAGGGGGACGCGGATGAGATCATTCAGACCATTGATGACATGGGCGGGGTCGTGCAAGGCATTCATAAGGGCTACTTCCGGCGGGCCATCGCAGAGGCCAGCTATCGATTTGGCCAAGAGATGGAAGGAGGGGATCGACTCATCGTGGGTGTCAATGCGTTCCAAGAGGGCAATCAAGATCAACAAGTTGAGATTCTGCAGATTGATCATGCCGTTGAAACGAATCAATGCGACTTGCTTGAGTCGTTTAAGCGTGACCGGGACGACGATGATGTTGCGGCATCGCTCGACGCCATACGAGGTGCTGCACGAGCGGACGAGAATGTAATGCAGGCACTTGTGGGCGCATCATTGGCCAATTGCACGCTTGGAGAGATGGTTCAGGCCATGGCGGACATCTATGGTCGGTACACCTCGGGCCCCGAGTGGTGATGGATTGCACCTTGAGGCAGGGCTACGTGGCCTGGTGAAGGCCTCTCTTGGCTGGCGCATACATTCGTCTGAAGACAGCGAGACAATCTGAGACTGAAAACGCTGAGACTGAAAACGACCGCCGCCCGCTGGTCAGCCAGCGGGCGGCGGTAAGTTCAATTCAGCTCAAAGGCGATCAGTTATTGCGCTTTGAGAAGGCGTAGATGATGACCATCAACGCAAGAATGCCAGCAAGGTTGGCGTTGCCGAGATCGCTGATGAAGGTAATCAGGTTGCTGGTGATCTGACCGAAGTACCAAGTGTCTGCTGCATCGTGACCAAAGATAATGGTGACAACAACGCCGAACGCAATAAGGACCAGCGCCAAGTCGACGATGTCCTTGGCCCAGCCTTTGATCGTTTGAATAGGATTCATGTCGCAAAGCCTCCGTGTCGCGGCTTTCTGCCGCTAGTCCTGACGCGCCCCATCTTCAACGCCGTGCGAAGGCAGGGTGGGCGTCCTCGCTCAGGTTGGGCTATCGGACGAACCCGCCCAAAATATTGAATGATCGTTTCCTAAGAAACGCCACGGGGACATCCCTAGGGGGGTATGGGAGCCAACATTCAAGAGTTGTAAATAGTTGCAGGGGAGGAGCTTGGCGACTTTTTAGGGGCGTCCCAGAGGACTTGAGGGACGTACCACCCTGTGCAAATTTTTATTCAATAGCCGATCAAACTGGTGGATTGGTTCTCGGACGTATCCCCGGTCCTCAGTTAGGCTAGGAGCAGAGGCCGGTAACTTCCGGCAACGCTTGGAATGGGAGCAAAGGAGAACGTATCTCATGCAATGCCAGTTTATTACCGTAGCCGCAGCAGGTGTGCTCTTGGCGAGTGCGCCGGCGATGGGCGATGCAATTGGAATTAGTTTCGATCTTGTTGGTGTGAATCTTGTCGACGCTGTTGAAGCCGGTGGCGAGAACTACACGGTTGACGTTTACCTCTCGCTTGACGCGGGCAGCCGGCTCGACGCCGTCGCGGGCAATAGTTCTATGTCCAAACTCGTTTCCACCAGTACGAGTTTTTATCAAAACACAGGATCAGGAGCTCTTTCCACGGGCAACAACGATGCCTTTTGGGATTTCTTCCCCAGCATGGAATATGACTCTTTCGTCACCATCGGCTGCCTCAGCGCAGGTTGTGATGGGGCGACCAACTCGGTGCAGTCTGTCGGCATCGATTTTGCCGACTTTGAAGCTGGTGGCGACATTGCCACAAACAACGGCACATGGTTCGTTACGCCGGATCAGCCCATTGGCGATGGCGTCGCTTTCGACCCAGGCTGTGGCGAAGAGTTTGGCGTGGTTGTGGCTCGACTGACCGTCGTGGGCCTTGATGGCACCGTTGAATTTAATGCCCTTATGCAGGGCCGCGAAGGCGCCGCCACGTGGCAGGCCGATGTCTATGGCAACTTCGCCTACAACGCCGCCGAATACGGCGACTGCAACAGCAATGGCGTTCCCGACGGATGTGACTTCCTCAACGGCGATTTGCATGATGACAATGGCGATGGCGTCTACGACGAGTGCGAATTCACCGATTGCAATGGGAACGAAATCAATGACGTAGATGACATTGCAGATGGCACGTCACAAGACTGCAACGGCAATAGTGTTCCTGATGAGTGCGATATCGCCAATGGTGATGCCGACTGCAACGGAAACGGCGTTCCAGATTCCTGTGAACTGGTCGACTGCGACGGCAACGGCGTCATGGACTCCTGTGACATCGCCAACGGCGACGCAGAGGACTGCAACGCTAATGGCGTGCCAGACTCCTGTGACATCGCCAATGGTGGCGACGTCAATGGCAACGGTGAACTCGACGAGTGCGAGATCTTCCCGTACCAGAACATGAACACTGGTTCCGTTTATGACACCGCTGCTGAAGCGATCTTCCCAGCCAGCAACGGCGACATGATCAACGCAATGGCCAAGTACATCAACGCCGAAGTTGAAGTCGACATGCTCGGAAAGAGCTTGTACATCAACGTCACTGATGGTGATCTCAACACAATTGGTGAGATTGACATGGGTGCCGGCAGTGTCCTTGACGGTGGCAGCGACGCCATGCTCGGTGGCAACGTCGACAGTGACTTCAGTGGCAATTCTGCAATTGAAGCAGACAACAGCATCACCACCAGTGGGCTCGTGTTCGTGCGCAGTGGTGCAGGGCTTGAGCTTGACGCTCCATCCATTGCAACCAATGGTGACTCCTTGATCATGCCCAATGGTTCATTGGCGCTTGCTGGTGCAACGACGAATGCAGGTGCGATCACCATGTTGGGTGATGCCTACCTACTTGCCGGTTCGATGTGGAACGATGGCTTGGTTCGTTCGTCTGGCACGATCCTCACCGATCTGCATAACTCCACCATGGGTGAGTTGCAATGTGGTGGTGACACGGTGTTGTCTGGCAGCCTTAACAACGACGGCCTTGTCACGGTCAATGTTGGCACGCTCTTTGTGCTCGGCAGCTTGACCAACAACGGAACGATCGTCGGAGATGTTGACGAAGGCCCCGGCCTTCGCGGCGGCGCTGGTGTACCAGTCGCTGGCGATGGCTTTGCAGTCACTCGTGATTACATTGCTGGTTCAGGCGCTTCACTCCATATGCCACATGCAAACTGGGCGCTATCTGTAGGTGGCGATGCCAACATCGCCATTAACGACAGCGATCGCTTCACGATGAACGAGGCTATGCTCTCGATGACTGGCGCATCTGGCGATCTCCAGCACTTAGAGGCCATGAGCGTTGACGTGGATAGCAGCACGAGCGGCCTCGATCACACGATCGCGGGTCACTACACGCTGGGTCAGTTGATCATCCGAAGCGGCACGACGGTTCTTGTTGTGGACAACCACGACAATGCCGAAGGTGGCGCTGAGTCCGTCTACGTCAATCACCTCGTGATTGAGCCAGGCGCGACCTTGGATGCCGGCGACCGTGCTGTCTGGTACGGCACAGCCATCATTGATGGCACCGCCGTGGGCGATATTGATGTTGTGCAGGATCCATGCCCCGGCGATGCCAATGGCAACGGTCTTGTCGATATCGATGACATGTTGGCCGTACTTGGCACGTTTAATGACACGTGCGAGGGTTGTCCCACTGACATGGATGACAACGGCTTGATCGATATCGATGACTTGCTCATCGTAATTGGTGCCTTTGGCCCTTGCGAGTGATCGTACGGCACTAGCAGTAGCGGACGCTTCGGCGTTCTAAGTGCAATTTCACGGGCGGGCAGTTTCGGCTGCCCGCCCGCTTTGCTGCGCTTATTCAACCCGAGGTGTCCTGCTAAGGTGCGCCACATGAGCCCCGGCCGTTCCTTCCAGCGCCCAAAGGGTATGCGTGACTTCCTTCCCGAAGCCATGATGCTGCGCAGTCACATTGAATCGGCATGGCGTGAAGCCTCCATTCGCCATGGCTTTGAAGAGATCGACGGTCCTACGTTTGAACATCTCGACCTGTACACCGTCAAGAGTGGCGATGGCATTGTTAGTGAGTTGTTCTCGTTTCAGCGTGCTGGCGGCAATACGGACTTCGCCCTTCGCCCAGAGTTCACGCCGACACTCGCTCGCATGGCCGCCGCGCAGGGGCGATCGATGGCATTGCCCACCAAGTGGTTTGCCATGCCCGACCTGTTCCGAGCGGAACGTCCTCAGAAGGGTCGATTGCGAGAGCATCGGCAGTGGAATGTCGACTGCATCGGTCTACCAGGTCCCGATGCTGACGCCGAAGTAATCGCTGTTGCGATCACTGCGTTGCGATTGCTTGGCTTGACCAGCGACGACGTTCGCGTACGCATTAGCCACCGAGGCGCTGCGGCTGCTCTGCTGGAGGCGTTGGGCGTGCCTGCGCATCAGATGGACGACGCATTCACGCTTGTCGATCGACGCGGCAAAATGCCATCTCAGGAGTTTCAGGCGCAGGCCGCGGGCTTGGGGTTGGATGCTCCTGCAGTGCAGCGGCTCGACGATATTGCCGCAACACGAATTCCCGCGACGCAAGGGGCAGCGTCCATCGCCGGCACGCACGGCCTTCCGGAGTCCGCCGTGGCGGACCTTGTCGAGTTGGAAGGGCACCTCGCAGCCAGAGGGTTGCTTGACGCTTGCGATTGGGATTTGGGCATCGTGCGTGGCTTGGCGTATTACACCGGCACCGTATGGGAAATACATGACGTTGCAGGCGATCATCGCGCTGTTGCTGGTGGCGGAAGATATGACCAGTTGGTGTCATTGTTTGGTGGCCCAGACTTGCCTGCGTGTGGCTTTGGCATGGGCGATGTCGTGCTTGGGCTCCTTTTACAGGAGAAGGGTCTGGCAGATGCAGCGATGGCTGCTGCCCCAAGGCCTGATGTCTTCATCGTGTCATCGGGTTCAGATGAGGCCGAAGCAAGACTTGTTCCATTGGCCACGTCGCTTCGTGACAATGGATTTCATGTACGTCACACGCACAAGGCCACCCGGAACATTGGCAAGCAGTTGCGTGAAGCATCCGGGTGCAATGCTCGGCATGTACTCATTCTGGGTGACGAATTGCAGCAGGGCGATGTGACGCTTAAGAATCTTGCAACGGGCGATCAATCCATCATGCCGCTTGCCGACATCGCGGTGGCGATCGGCCGAAGCGACGCCGATTAATGTTGCTTGTTGTCGTTGCAGTCGAGGCTGAGGCGCGGGCGATACCTCGCATGGACGGTGTACGGGTCATTGTCAGTGGCATAGGACGAACAAATGCGGCAGCGGCTGTCACACAGAGCCTCTTGGAATTGGATGAGTGCGAAGGGGTACTGAATGTTGGCCTTTGCGGCGTACTGCCAGGCTGCGAGTTACCCATCGCGTCTGTCGTACATGGCACGGCGGCTGTGTATGCGGAGGAGGGCATGGATACTCCAAGTGGCTTTGTTGATATAGCCACAATGGGGTTCAGCCTTGGCACGGATGAGGGCAATGTGCTTCGGCCCGACGCAGATCTAGTGGAGCATTCCGCGGCGTTCACAGCAGGCGTTTCAATCGCCACCGTTGCAACCTGCTCGGGCACTGACCAACGGGCTGCGATGATTGCCAGTCGCACTGGCGCAGCGGTAGAAGCCATGGAGGGCGCTGCTGTGCTGCACGCGTCGCGCCGGCTTGGCACCCGCGCCATTGAGATACGAGCGATTAGCAACACAACAGGTGATCGAGACAAGCAGCAATGGGATGTAGAGGCTGCGTTGGCTAGTTTGGGCGAAACAGTCCCGGCGATCTGCAAGGCGATCAGCCCCAAAATCTGACGCAGCATCAGCCAACACAAGCCACACAGGTGTTTCGGGCGGATCAATTGGGGCTTTCGCTACAGGCGGCGTGGCCCGCGTCATCCCAACGCGTTGCGAAACGGTGCCATCTCGCGCCTTCAGAACTACCCGATAGATGCCGACGATCCTCTGCTGCGTTGACGGAACAGGTCCGTCCAGGAGATGTCCATGCGTCTGCGATTTCGATCTACAACGGTCAACCCCATTGCGATTGACCTTGGGTTCTCAACCACCAAGTTGCTGCAGGTGGGTGATGGTTGTATTGAAGCGGCTGATGAAGTGCCTGTGCCGTTGACAGCAGGTGATGACACCGCCCAGCGGCTTGAGTCGCTTGGGGACATGTTGCCTCAAGTGCTGTCGGGAGGCGCGTTTCGTGGTCGCCGTGTCATTGTCGCCATGCCTGCATTCAACACGGTGCTGCAAGCGATGCAATTGGATGCTACGGAGGCGACTGATGAGTCGATCGCCATGGAAATGCGTCTACCGGTTACTACGGATCCATACATGGTCCGTGCTATCGATGTTCCCACGGCCAGTGGCGGTCAGCGAGAAGTGATTTGCCAGGCCATGTCTCGTGGACTTGTCTTGCGACATGTTGAGTTGCTCCATCAGTTAAAGCTCAACGTCGTTGGCGTCGTGGCGCAGCCTCGACCGATTGTGGCCGCATTCAGCCATCTTCACCGTCGAAGCGCTGATGCAGATCAGTGCACCATGTATGTGGATCTTGGATTTAGTGGCACGACTGCCGTCATGGCCCACGGACATGACATTGTGCTAGCCAGAAGTATTCCAATTGGTGGCCGGCACTTCGATCAGCGTGTCGCATTGCAGATGCAGTGTGATGAGCCCACCGCGAGGCGGCATCGATTGTCAGTCAAGACGCCAAAGCGACTGTCGCCTTCGGAGAGATTGGTGACACGTGCCCCGATAGTCCATGCCAGCGAGCTAGACCAAGATCCTATTGAGACAGTCATTGCTCTTGATCGGCGTAGTGTTGAGGCACCAGCATCACTTGACCCTGCTATAGATGGTGCGCCGCTTATTGCTGATCATGTTGATCTCTCAGAGTTAATCGACACGCTCGTTGATGATCTTCGGTTGTGCCTACGTCACCACGCAGCGACTTGGCCGCAGATTGACGTGGCACGGGTGATCTTCACTGGTGGCGAGGCGCGACAGGATTGGTTGTGCAGGCAAGTCGTGCAGTCGCTCCATTTGCCTGGTCAAGTTGGCGACCCACTGGCTCGCTTGGACTGTGCCGTTGGCGCATCACCGTTGGTTGACTGGGCGAATCGAGGCCGCCCTGATTGGTCAGTTGCCGCGGGGCTTGCATCGATGGTTGACGGAAGGGCACGCAATGAAGCACGATGACTTTCTGCCACCTGAATACATCGAACACCGCGACGATTGCCGTACGCATGTGATTGGCTTGGTGCTCTTTGGGGTTGTGATTATTGCCGTTGCGGTGGCGTTCATGGTCAAGCAATCGCAATGGAGTCGCGTCAAAGCCATTCGAGATCAGACCGCGGATCGATATGCGATGGTCGTCTTGGAAATGAAAGCGATTTCCGATTTGCAAGAGGATCAATCGGAGATTCTCGGCCGTGCAATCGTCGCAGCATCGCTGGTCGAACGACTGCCAAGATCTACGCTCTTAGCTGAGATTACCAATCGAATGCCACCGGGACTTGGCCTGCTGGAATTCGATCTGCACACAGAGCTAGTGGAGCAGCAAGAAACTCGCGTAGCCACTGGGCGAAGTGGCCGTTGTCAAAACAATCAAGCTACGAATGAAGTCATTACGAAGGTGATTGGATACCGCACGAACATCACAATGCTTGGCCTTGCGCCAACTGACTTGCACGTGTCGGAGTTTTTGTCCGAACTCAACAGCCACCCATTGATCGATGCCGTCATGCTTCGATTTTCTGAAGAGACCCAAGTAGAAGGTGAAGAGGTTCGGCAGTTTCGGATCACATGCTCATTGGGGCCGGAAGCGGATATCCGAACAATCACCCCTCGGCGATTGGAGCCCGGCGGGGTGTCATTCTGGACCAATGTGGAGGCCACGCCATGAATGCCCAACTACGAAAAGTGCTCTTCTTTGGTGTCTTGACAGCCATTCCACTGGCGGCATATGTATTTATCTTCTCGCCAAGGAGTGCTGATATTGAAACTGCCTTGACAGACATCAAGACGCAGCAAACAAGGTTGGCTCGCATGACGCAAGTCATTGAGTCAGCGCCGGATTTCAAGACGTCGCTTGCCGAAGGCGAGCGATTGATTGCCAACGTCGAGGCCAAACTGCCCAGGCGCCAGGATGTGGAGGGCATCCTCGAACAAATCTGGCAGATGGCGAGACGACAGGACCTCAATGTTCGTTCTGTGAAGACAAAGGACGCTGAGGGCCATTCCCTCTATCGCGAACTACCGCTAGAGGTTGTGATGTCAGGCCCATTTGAGGGGTTCTACCGATTCTTGATGGAGTTGGAAAATCTGCAGCGCGTCACTCGCATGAGTGATCTAGTACTGAAAGAGTCAGGGCGAGCCGTACAAGCCTCCAGCGATGCAGCTCCCAGTGGAGCAGTCTCAGCGCGATTCGTGCTTCGGATTTACTTCGCGGACGGATCGCCTCTGGCCAGCGCGGAGCCTAGGCCATGAATTTCGATCAGGACAGTGCTCCCGTTGATACCCCTGATGTGTTTGATGACTCGCTCATTGAGACCGATGTTGAATTCGTGGCGGAGGCAGACCAACCCTTTGGCTCAGTAGCGCATCGACGTTGGGCCCTCATGTCCGTGGTAGTGCTTGGTGGGGCTGCAGCTGTCATCATCATGAAACTTCTTGTTGGTCCTCCTGCCGCGGCAATTGCCAGTTCCGTCGCCGATCAATCGATGGATGGATTCATTCTTGCCGAAGCGCAAACGCACAGAGCAGACCTAGTTGACAATGCCAGTTTCGTGCATCTCCTCGACTCGGATATCGATCAATGGCAGGTTGACTTTCATGATCTGCAAGGCAATCCATTCAGCGGATTTGGCACTGACAGAACCATGTCTGGTAACAGCGGCTTTGCAGCGTCTACGGCGGATGCGGCATCTCGATCATTGCAGCGCCGACTGAATGCCATGTCGGTTTCTATGGTCATTCGCGGCACGGTAACCGTCGCCCTTGTCGATGGCGTGCGGATGTCTGTTGGCAAGTCCGTACGTACCCAAGACGGCCTTGACGCGACTCTTATTGCTGTGCGTGACCACACGTTAGACATTGAACTTAGAGAACCTTCCACACAGGCGGTTCTTCGAGGGGCGGTGCGCATTGTGCCACTGGAGAATGAACGTTGAAGCGTGCACACTCAAAAGACGCCGTACGTGACATTTGGCGGCCAGACGAGGACTCCATCGCAGGGCCGGACTTTGAAACTCTCCTACTGGAGCAGGGCGACGTACGTCTAGACCAACTCGATGAGGCCAAGCGCATTGTTGAGCGGACACCTGGGCGCCGCCTCGAAGGCGTTCTGATGGAACTGGGCGTTAATGAAGTTCGCGTTCAAGCAGCCGCGGCAGCAGTGGCAGGCATGTCGTTTCAGCGTGTGACTGTGACTGATGTCGACGCAGATGCATTTTTGCAACTTGGTGCGATGTTCTGCGAAGAGCGTTCATTGATTCCACTTCGTTCAGAGCGTGGCCGGCTCATTGTTGGAACGACCATGGCACATGAGGCATTTCTACTTGATGAAGTGCGAGGTCGGCTCAGTGCACCGTCCGTAAGGCATGTACTGGTGACGCCTAGCGATGTGGCTGACATTGTCGAGCAGCTGCGGGAACAGTCCGGCACCGATGAGGACTTAGAGTCAATTCTGGCTGACGTTGAGGAGGACGTTGTTTCCGTGTTGGAAACAGTGGACGACGAAGACGACTCAGATGCCGATGCGTCGCCGGTCGTTCGATTTGTTAACCACATCATTCAGACTGCTGTTCGTGAGGGTGCTTCGGATATTCATATCGAGCCATCAGACGGTGACTCAAGAGTCCGATTTCGTATTGACGGCGTCTTATATGACTCACTCAGTCCACCGAGGCGCATGCATGCATCAATCACAAGCCGGTTGAAGATTATGGCGTCGCTTGACATCGCCGAACGACGGCTCCCTCAGGACGGCCGGATTCGCGCCAGTGTGCTTGGTCGCACGTTAGACCTGCGAGTGTCCACCTGTCCGACGCCACACGGTGAGAAGACGGTGCTTCGAATTCTCGACGCGCGGTCGATCAAAGTGCCGCTCGATCAACTTGGGTTCGACCAAGACGTACTCGAGGCGTGGCGCAAAGAGGTTTCTAGGCCACATGGCATCATTCTCGTCACGGGCCCGACGGGCTCAGGCAAGACGACGACGCTGTACGCATCGCTACAGGAGATGGATCTCGGGCGTTTGAACGTGTCGACGGTTGAAGACCCTGTTGAGTATCAGGTTTCCGGTATCACGCAGATTCAGACACATGATCGCATCGGCATGACGTTTGCCTCTGCGCTTCGGACGTTGCTACGGCAGGATCCTGATGTTGTGATGGTTGGCGAGATTCGTGATAAAGAAACAGCAACAATCGCGATTCAAGCTGCATTGACAGGCCACCTTGTTTTGTCAACATTGCATACGAATGATGCGCCATCATCCATTACGCGTTTGATCAATATCGGTGTCGAACCTTATCTCGTCAGTGGGGCAGTCAACGGTGTGCTGGCGCAGCGGCTGGTTCGTCGTGTGTGTGTCGACTGCGGAGAAGTTGTAGAACTGCCAGATGGTGCCAAGGAACTCATGGACCGCTTTGGTGTGTCGACGAGCAACCTGACTGAGGGTCTCGGATGTGCATCGTGCCGCAATAGTGGCTATGCCGGACGAACCGGTATTCATGAGATGTTGTTACTCGACGACACACTGCGGGATGCGATTGCTGCGAATCCAGGTGTGGCCGAATTTCGCAACCAATGCCTTGATCGTGGGATGCGGTCATTGCGTGGTGACGCGGTAGACAAGATGGTGGCAGGCCTGACGACATTTGAAGAGGTGCTTCGCGTCACTGACGGTTGATCAGTTCAGCGCCATTCCAACGACGAGCACAACCCACATGGCGGCACCCACAGCGACCTTTGCAAGTGTGCCCGCGCCGCGCCCGATGGCAGCGCCTGCTGCGGGCTTGAGGGCTTTGCTCAGAGAGCGGGCATGGGAACCAGTTGTTTCACCAATCATCGCACCGACGAATGCGCCTCCGATGGCTCCCATCAGCGAGCCGACCAACGGAATTGGAATCAAGAACGTGCCCATCACTGCGCCGCCGATGGCGCCCAGCAGCGCCCCCCACATGCCACGCTTATGTCCGCCGCCCAATTTTGCCCCGGCAACCCCAGCAACCGTTTCTATCACTTCTGCACAGAGGGCCAGTGCTAGCCCTATGCCCAACGCCCACCAGCCGGGCTTTGATTCGCCCTCCAATAGCCACCAGGCATCAGCTGATTGCACACCTAGGCCCAGCAGAAGCATGATCCATGTGCCGGGCAGTTGCATGATGATCAGCAATACACAGCCACAACCAAGCAATGCAAAGCACCCGATGAAGACCCAGTGCAAAGCCTCGTTCAATCAAACACCAGAATCTGATCAAGGTTCTTACGGGCAATGTCTGGAACGCGGCATTCGTCAGTGGCCCATCCAACTGGGATCAATAGATATGGACGTTCATAGCTGGGGCGATCAAGAATGTCTCCGAGAAACGCCATGGGGCTTGGTGTGTGCGTCAATGTGGCGAGCCCGGCGCACGTGGCGGCCGCCAGGAGCAGGCCCGTGGCAATACCAACTGACTCATTCACGTAGTACACCCGTCGCGAGTTGTTTTGCTCAATGTCGTCCTCCATCAATTTAAAGACAACAATCAGCCACGGTGCCGATTCGAGAAATGGCTTGTCGGCTGTTGTGCCAATGGGCTCAAGATCACGTAGCCAATCTTCGCTAGCGCGAGATTCGTAGAACGCTCGTTCCTCTGCTTCAGCGCCTTCGCGGATGCGTTTCTTTGTTGCAGGATCCGACACCGCGACAAACCGCCACGGTTGCTTGTTTGCGCCACTTGGCGCCGTGCCGGCTGCTGCGACAATCTGCTCGATAAGCTCACGTGGAACCGGACGATCAGAAAAGTGGCGAATAGAGCGGCGGCCAGCGACTTGTTCTAGGAACTGCTCTGCGGCGATTTGTGGCGATGGTTCCGCCACGTTGGGTTGGTGGGGGATGGTGTTGTAGGTGCTCATCAGGTTGGAGGGTATTCTGTTCTTGATGAACAGGCGGAGGACTCGATGCTAGCTCTACTGGTTTCAATTGCTTTTGTTTCCGGGGGGCCCAGCACGCCATCTGATTACAGAGCCGCGCTACAGCAGTTAGAGCCATTTGATGACAGCCTAGATCTTTTGCTTATGCAGTTGCATCATGGGCTTCCGCCCAGTGAAAAAGCCCTTCGCGTTCTGGTTGAGGTTGCGCCGCAGTTGGCAGTTCTAGAGTCCGCATCACAGGCATCGTCTATTGATTGGGAACTGGACTATGACAGTGGGCCGGAACTGCTCTTGCCAGAACTTGCACCTATCCGTCGCGGCGCGAGATTATGCGATGCCACATTTCTAGTTGCTGCCGTAAATGGTGAAAGCAATGCAGCAGCAAAAGCTTTTGGCATCACTGCACGTATGGCCAATCACGTTTCGGAACAGAGATTGCTCATCTCGTCGTTGGTTGCGATATCAGCATTGAGTACTGCCGATGCATCAGTGGGCCGGATCATTGAAATGGGGTTGATCGATCAGGACTTGGCAGCAGCGCTTGCAGACGACTACACCCACCTGTTGCGAGATGACTTCATGCAGTGCAATGCGGCCATGAAGCAAGAGCGTGATTCAATGCTCACGTGGATCGATCGGCAACTAGAACAAGCCCCGGACTCCTTGGACGAGACGTTCGCTGGTCTCGGGCTGCCTACACCAGACAATGTTTTTGCAGTCGCCATGCTTCGGGCGCAACTTGCACGCGCAGCTGAGGCATATGACGCGATCATTGTCGCAACTCAAATCAAGGACCCAGAGCAATCGATCGCCGTGATTGAAAGCGTAGAGTCGCGTGTTATAGATGGTGAATTCGGGTCAATCGCTCCGATTTTGATCCCAAACACCTCTCGAATTTTCAATTCACGGAATGAGGCGAAGGATCTGTTTCAAGAGCGGCTTGGTGTGTTGCAGCGCATTGCCGATGGTGAAGTGGAATCATGGGAGTTGGCGACGCGACCGTGGCTGTGGATTCTCGCGGCGCGACGAGCGGCAGAATCCAAGACGTCTTGGTGGACCGACACACAGATTGCCAGCGATGTGGATTTCTTGTTGTTGCATGCCATGGCTGGCCAGGACAGTCTGTATCCAGAGCCTTGGGGTGATCTTGACGTACCCGTGCAGTGGTGGCTGCCGGGGCAGTGGAATTTGCTTCAAGGGCTCGTTGCTCAGGCCATTGAGCACCTAGACACAGGCCACAGTGCTTCGGCCGCCGTTGACGTCACCATCGCGTTGGATATCACAGTGTCGCTTGCGAACGACGGCCGAACGGCACCGGCACTCGTGGCAGCGGAGGCGCTGCCCATGCTTGCGGGACTTGTTGGCCGGCTCGTTACTGCCGGACAGGATGTCACTCAATTTGCGCCATTGATTCGTCGCTTGCCACCCGTTCGTGCGCCAGCGGGATTAGGCAAAGCATCGCTGCGACAAACTGCTCGATTGCGGGGGTGGCAGCAGAACAAGGCGAGACAGCTTGAACGATGGATGAAGGCAAGGGAGTCTTGGGACTCCGACCAGATTGCATACCCAAAACCACATGTTCCAGTAGTGGTTGAAATTCCATCTCATGCAGCTGGATTAGTCGCTGTGCTTATGGCAATTCGGGCGACGCTGCCAGACGAGTCGTTGTGGAGCGAGCCACTTGGTGTATTTGGACCTGATGCGCCCCCTGGGCTGAACCCTGCGATCCTTGAGGGGATTGCCAATAAGGCAAGGTCATTTGACCGATCAGATGAACCACACCGACTGACAATCGACGTTGTGGATGAAAGTGAGGCCGCCGCAGCCACCCAACATCTTCGAGATGCGGTCCTTGCCAAGAGGCGGTGACTTGGTCACGAGCGAGCGGTCAGGGCCCATTGAGTTCGACGCCTAGTTCTTTGGCGACATCGTCGGTGATGTCCAAGTCTTCCGGGTAAAACAACAGGGATCGCAGCCGAATTTCGAGCGTAGCGTCCGCGGCCGTGGTGCCTTTGAATGGGTCGTCTGTGGGGATGAAGCGATGTACCAAGTCAATGCCTCTCATCTCAGCTACGATTTTCACGGCATCAATAACTTCGCGATAGGCACGCTCCAGTTGTACACCGGTAAGTTGGCTCTGCGCCATTTGCGCTGCTTGCATGAAGGCGCGTCGTTGCTCAAGCAGATTGCGACCTTCAGCAGCCAAGGCCGCAACATCAGGGTCATCAGGTTCAAGTCCCTCCATCTGCCCGCGGATAGATTCTAGCGCATCGATAATGAGTTGCTCATCGGCCTGCATTTCTTCCGAGAGTGTGTTTCGCTCTTCTTGAAACGACTCTGCTCGCATGAGTTGGTCGAGAAGTGGTCCAACAGAAACCCAGCCCTGGCTCCAATTGCGATGAGATGGTGCGTCGCCCCACGCGAGTTGGCTGTCGATGGCTTTTAAGGTGACTTTGTTGTCACCTTCACCTTCTAGGACCAACTCTGATGCAGGTCCAAGTGGAATTGGTCCATCGAACATGGCCTCTGCATGGATGCCAAAACGAGGCACAAGGAGCAATGTTGCAATCAGCAAGAACAGGAGGCAAAGAACTCGTGTGAAGATGGTCATGGGCATTGCTCCGAGGCAAAAAGGGTGGGTCAATCGTCGCCCTGATCGAGAATAGCTAGGAAGGCTTCCTGTGGGATGCTCACAGAGCCGATGCTCTTCATCCGTCGCTTGCCGGCCTTTTGTTTCTCAAGCAGTTTTCGTTTTCGTGTGATGTCGCCACCGTAGCACTTGGCGGTGACGTTCTTGCGCATGGCCTTGATGGACTCTCTCGCAATGATCTTGCCACCGATGGCGGCCTGGAGTGCGATTTCAAACTGATGTCGGTCGATTTGTTTTCGAAGCTTTTTCAACATGCTTCTGCTTCGCATCTCAGCATTGGTTCGGTGGCAAATTACGCTAAGCGCTTCAACAACTTCACCGTTGACCAGTATGTCTACCTTTGCCAACTTGTCCTGGCGATACTCAAGCACTTCGTAGTCCATCGTGCCGTATCCGCGAGTGATCGACTTGAGCTTGTCGTAGAAATCGAAGATGATTTCAGCGAGCGGAAGTTCATAGGAGAGCATCTGTCGGCCAGTTGAGACGAACTGTTGTGTTTTGAATATGCCGCGGCGACCATCGCACAGGGTCATCAGATCACCGATGTTCGCATCGGGGCAGATGATGTCAACTTTCACGATTGGCTCGCGGATAGCCTCGACCTTGGATGGGTCGGGCAGATCGGCGGGATTGTGAATCTCGAGCGTTCCATCCTGTGTCGTCTGAATCTCATACGTCACCGTGGGGGCCGTCTGGATAATCTCGACGCCGCCTTCGCGTTCCAGTCTTTCTTGCACGATCTCCATATGCAGCAAGCCAAGGAACCCACAGCGGAAACCGAAACCAAGAGCCTCGGAGTGTTGCACCTCATACGTAAAGCTGGCATCGTTGAGCCGTAGTTTCTCGATAGCTTCACGAAGCGCTTCAAAGTCTGCCTTCTTGCCCGACCCAGCGTCGGCAGTTGCTGGGTAGAAGTCGCAAAAGACCATCTGCTTGGGTTCTTCATAGCCCGGCAGCGGGTGATTCGCTGGGTGCTTGTCCAGGGTGATAGTGTCACCAACTCGAACGTCGGCAAGAGTCTTGATCGATGCAACGAGATAGCCGACCTCGGCTGTACCAATGCGGTCGATTTTTTCAGGCTTGGGTGTATTGCGGCCTAATTCAGTGATGGTCCATGTTGTGCCAGTGCCCATCATGCGAATGCGGTCGCCAATCTTCAACTCACCGTCGAATACACGCACGTACACAATGACACCGCGGTACTCGTCGTAGTGCGAGTCAAAGATGAGTGCACGGGTTTCGTTCATCTCCGCAGCGCGGGGCGCTGGAAGTCGCTGGCAGATCCCATCGAGTAGTTCGGCAATCCCTTCGCCTGTTTTTGCAGAGCAGTAGATGCAATCTTCCGCGGCAAGCCCAAGTACCGATTCGATTTCCATCGCCACTGTGTCAGGATCCGCCGAAGGAAGGTCAATTTTGTTAACGACGGGAATGAGCTCAACGTCGTTGTCCATCGCGAGATACGCGTTGGCAAGTGTTTGTGCCTCGATGCCCTGCGTTGAGTCCACAACAATGACCGCGCCATCGCAGGCCGTCAACGCACGAGACACCTCGTATGTGAAGTCCACATGGCCTGGAGTATCGATGAAGTTAAGTTGGTAGTCCTCGTTGTTCCACGTGTGATGTACCGTGACGGCGGAGGCCTTGATTGTGATGCCGCGTTCTCGCTCCAACTCCATCGAGTCCAGTAGTTGATCGCGATGCTCTCGCTGCGTCACCGCGCTTGTGGCATGCATGAGCCGATCGGCAAGAGTGCTCTTGCCGTGATCGATGTGGGCGATGATGGAAAAATTGCGGATGGGCATGGTGCCCCCTACACGGGGGGCACATTGTAGGCGGGCTGGTGGCCCAGTGCGGATCTTTCATCAGCCGCAGGGACCCCAATGTCTGAACATGTCGATGACATCCAAAATCATGACACTTTGATCCCGATCAACATCACTTGGGCTATCGCCATCAGTCGTGCTCCCCCACACGGCTAGGAGACTTGAGAGGTCATCAACATCCACGCTTTCATTGGCATCGATATCGCCGGGGCAGCACCATCCTCCAAGATCGTTGCCTCCCACGTCCGTGTAACGGCCATTGATTTCATTTTGAAATGCATGGTCGCACATCAGCGTGTCAGAAATGGTCAGGGTGATTGAACTGCCCGTAAGGTTGATGGCCTCACCGTCGTCGTCGGCGGTGTTGTCATGAAAACGGCAGGTATCCACGTCGATAGAAGTTTGTATTTCACCGTTGCTTACAGCATGGATTGCTCCGCCAGTTGAGCTAGTCGATGCATTGTGTTCAAAAACGGTGTCGCGGATTGTGAGGCTCAGCGTGCTACCAAGTTCGTGCACATTAATAGCGCCAGCTTGCGCATGGGCAGTGTTTGTGTCGAAAGAGCAGTTCTCGATAAGGAAGACAGAGTCTTGGTTGGTCCATGAATAGAGCACCACCGCACCAGCGGTTGCACTCGTTGACTGATTGAACTCAAACGTGCAGTGCTGCAGCAAGCCACTTGCCCCGAAGGCATACAAGGCTCCTCCTGCGCCGGCGCTTGAATTTCCTGAAAACACGCAGTATTGAACTGTGTAGCTACATTGATCTGCGAGGAACAAACCTCCACAGTTTCCAGTCAAAGCCGTATTTTCTTGAAATGTGCACGCGTCAATCGCCACCGTGCTTTGCGATGAACCGTGTATAGCGCCGCTGTCAGCAGCGCTGTTTCCATTGAAGTTGCAGCCGATGGCGGAAAATCCGTCTCCATGTGCAAGTGCGCCGCCCGAAGACGACGCCGAGCAGTTGGAAAAATCTGTGTCTGTGAGCGTCAGCGCTTCGTGGTCACAGTGCACACCGCCGCCGCTGGCATCAGAAGTGCATGAGTCAAATTCGCTGTCACTGATTTCAACCGCTGCCCATGTTGCGTACAGCCCGCCTCCATCGCTCTCAGCGGAACAGTTGGCCAATGTCACCCCCTCGAGTGTGAGTGAGCCGCCATCACAGTGAATGCCAGCGCCATCCTCAGACGTATAGCCGTTTTGAAGCGTCAAGTCGACAAGCGTGAGATCGACGTCTTCACTTTGCATGCATCTGTAGTTTCCAACACCATCTATCGCGACTGTGCCTGGCCCGGCTGCAGCCTGAATTCTGAGTGGGCCAGTCAGCGGTTCAATGGAGATGATTGAAAGGTGATCTAGGACATATGTTCCCGGTAGCACAAGGATGATGTACCCATCACTTGAATCCTCTCCTTCAATAAAATCAATTGCCGCGGAGATGCTTTCGTAGTCAGCGCCCTCGCCATCACCAACAACAAAAGTGTCCTGGACTCCTGCAGTAGCGATGGTTGTGGTGAGCAAGAGTGTTGTGAGGAGTGTCAAATGTAGTGTCCATTCGGATGAGTTGGTTTGAATATTCAAGGTATAGCTTTGGCACGTAGATCCTATGGCCTTGCGGGCAATATGTGTGTTGGTGCATTGGCAATTGGACTGAGATGCGCATGAAGTACACGAATCCAATTCTCATGTGCGATTTTCGCAATGGCCAACTCGGCGAATCCACGGCGACGCATACCAGCAAGCAACTTGGGCAGACCTCGTACATCACCAAGTTCGTCGCACATTTTGGCGCCATCGAAATCGCTGCCCAGGGCGACGTGGTCATCGCCCATGACCTCGCACATGTGCAGCACGTGATCGGCCAATCGATCGAGCGGCATGTCGGGGCCACTTTGTCCATCACCTCGCAGATCGCCGGTGTAAAAATTGACACCGACGACACCACCCGAATCGGCAACGATTCGCAGTTGTTCGTCGGTCAGGTTGCGAGCGCTCTTGCACAGGGCGTGGCAGCCACAATGCGTTGCGATAAGTGGTTTGGTCGCGATGTCGGCGGCGTCCATGAAGCTCCGAAGATTCATGTGTGAGAGGTCAATCGCGATGCCAAGTGTTTCGCAGTCTCGAATGAGTTGCCCGCCGGCATCGGTCAAGCCCGGTCCAATGTCGTTGGTGCTGGGCCACCCAAAGCGAATGCCTGTGGCAAAACAGTTTGGTCTCGACCAGACGGGGCCAATGCTGCGAATGCCTCGCTCGTACAGCATGGGCAGTTCAGTGCAGTGGGGTGAAATCATCTCGGCACCTTCGATATGCAGCAGGATGCCCAGGCGTGCATCAGAAATGGAGTTGCGAACATCCTCGATAGTCAGGCAGCGGCGCAGTGAGCTTGTGCCTGCAGCGAACATGGCGTCAACGGAGTCGAGCAGGCGCAGCGTCTCTGCCAAGGCCCAATCGTGATCGATGGCTGGCGGTGTCCATGTCCAGGCTCCCTGATCATCTCGCTCGGGCTCGGGCGGGTTCTGATCCGGTTTGGATCGAATGAACAAGGCAAAGAAGCCCCCGGCGAGGCCACCTTCGATGGCACGGGGCACGTCAAGGTGGCCTTCGGTGCCATGTTCAAAGATGGACTGTGGCGAGTTAGCCTCGCGTGGGAACAAACGAGTCAGCGTGTCGTTGTGGCCGTCAAAGATGGCAGGCAAGCAGGTCATGTCCCGCAGCCTACGTCAGCGAAGGTGCCTGATTGTGATTTGGGCCGGCCTGAATTGAACTACTCACTCGGGCAGGGGCCCCACTGTGCGATGAGTTCAATGACATCAGCAGTATCCACGACGTCATCAAAGGTGAGGTCTACCAGGCAGCTATTGCCGCTCCAATTCGACAGCATGGACAGCAGGTCATGGACATTGACGACAGCATCGCCATCAAGGTCACCGCTGCACCCTGCACTGATATCCGCAGGTGAGCGATCCTCCGTGGTGGTTTCAAACACCGTGAAGAAGGCCTGCAAAGCAGCCCCGGTCTCGTCTTTGACTTGCAGTAGTCCGGAGAATGAGACCGTCGCGCCATCGCCCAAAAGTGTCAGTTGCGCAATAGTGACCCCGGTTCGAGCTTCGCCACATGAATCTGTGAACGCAAATTGTTCACCTTGGCCATCTAATGGGGTGACGAACCAAGACCCGTTATTGCCGCTGATGGCGCCGCCGTTATCCTCAAAGTCGGTCCAATCGAAGCCGATGTCATTCATGTTGTTGGCGGAATATGGGGCACCATCTTGATCGAGCGCGCCAATCGTGACAAAGCTGTCAAACTCCAGTTCTGGAAAGAAGGAGACAAAAGCACTGTTCATTGATGTACTCGTTGGACCGCCGAAAGTCTGTTGATAGAACGTGCCGTTATTGCACTGCAGCAAGAGATCTTGCTGAGCGTTGCCTGCGACGGCGTCCAATCGCCAGCCTGTTGGCATGACTGCGACAAGGCGAATAGTTCGGTTGGTTTCGACGCCCTCTACATGCGCATCAAGCAATCCAGCGCCAACGAGTTCAACAGCGATGCCAACTTCGTTTGTTTCCGGGACAACCGCCGCCATGGCGGGGGTTGTGAAGATCATCGTCGTCAGTAGCGGAATCACTCGCATGGTCAATCTTCTGCTCCGGTTCTCAACGTGTCGTGCATGTGGGCACTGGACAAGCCTACTGGCGAGATCGGCATCGTTCAGGGGTCGGGTGAGCGGAATTGTGCAGGTTCTACCAATACGAGGCCCGCACCCAGTACATTTTTGATGGTGACATGCCGCCAGACAGAGGGTTGAGGCCTCTAGACACCTGCCATCAACGCACGTTCATTGCTTGTGGCGATTATTGGATGTGCTCGCCCATGACAGGCAAGGTCACCCTACGTTCCAAGTCAATCAGGGGCTGGCCAATCAGGTCATATTCATCGTGATCGATAATCCGACACCGCACCAGTTCGCCAGGGCTCAAAGTCTCGTTGGAGACCACGAGCGTCATGGCGTCCACGTCTGGGGCCTGATGACAACAACGACCTCGAAATGCCTGCTGTTGTGGATCGAGCCCTTCGGCCTCGCTGGGCGCGTCAATCAGCACATCGAAGACAGCTTCCGTCTCTGCGAGCCAATCGGCGTTTTCAAAGGCAATGCGTTGTTGCAGCAACATGAGTTCCGATTCACGGCGGGCTTTGACTTCGTCAGGGACGTGAAGCGCCGGGTCCTCATCCATCGTGCCAGCAACCGTTCCTTGCTCACGTGAATACTGAAAGACCCCCATGGCATCGAACTGCACAGCATCGATGAACTCTAAGAGCTGCTCATGATCATCTTCGGTTTCGCCGGGGAAGCCGGTGATAAATGTTGTGCGCAATGCCAAGCCAGGAATGCGCTCTCGTAATCGCTCCACCAGCGCCGCTTGGTGTGCGGCAGAGACATTGCGTCGCATTGCGTTGAGCATGCTGTCGGTTGCGTGCTGAAGCGGCATGTCGACATACTTCACGACGTTGGACAGAGATGCGATTGCGTCAATCATCTCATCGCTGAAGTTCGTCGGGTAGGCGTACATCAGACGAATCCAGCCTCCCCCAAATTCAGACGCGGCCGCATCAAGCTGCGCCAACATGCCAGGCAGTCCGCCATCAAAGCCCGTGTCGAGGCCAAAGTTGGTCGTGTCCTGCCCGATCAAGTTCAATTCGAATGCTCCGTCAGCCATCAGCCGCCGGGCTTCTGAAACCAAGTCATCCATTGGCTTGGATCGCATTTTTCCGCGGATCGACGGAATGGTGCAGAACGCACACTTTTGATTGCAGCCTTCACTGATGCGAAGCCATGCCCAGTGTCGCGGGGTAAGTCGAAGTCGTTTTGTGTCGCCTTCCCAGTAGCCCAGCCCCTGGCCATCAGTGCCTTGCACAGTCAGGTTGACTGTGTCGCGACCACGGGCCCGTGCTGCTTGCAAGGCGTTGGCAGCAACCCAATATGGGGGGCTTGCTTCATCAGGGCCTTTGTCGCGTGCGTTGGGCCCTTCAACAGCCTCTCGAATGTGATCGCGGTCAAAGACACCGAGCATTGCGTCAATTCCAGGGGCCCATTCCAAGAGCTTGGCACGATGTCGCTGCACTAAGCAGCCAGTCACAATGACACGTTTGACATTGCCAGCTTCTTTGCGAGCGATCGCTTCATTGATTGTGTCGATTGACTCCTGCTTGGCACTTTCCAGAAAGCCGCAGGTGTTGACAACGATCGCGTCAGCGGAGTCGTGATCTGCGACCAGTTCGCAGCCTGACTCAGCCAAGTCGCCGAGCATCTGCTCGGAGTCGACAAGATTCTTGGGGCAGCCAAGACTTACGAATGCCACTCTCATGCGTGCACCCCATACAGCTCATGTGTTTGAATGTATGCGGACACGGCCTCGGGGACGTGATCTAGAGATTGGTGCATTCGAACGTCGGTGCTGCTGTCGGGTCGACGGGGCACATGTATCACCCAAGACTTCCATCGTTCGCTTGCACCGGTGCCCTGATGACGTTCAATTTCCGCGAGCATCGCATTGACGCTGTCTTGGTCACGCATCAACACAAGCGGGCTTGCAAGTTCAATGATGTCCGCCCATCGGTGCCAGCGGTGAAAGGCGGTGGCTTGGTCAGAACCAATCAGCAGTCTTCGATGCATGGGTACGTCGGAGTCAAGCGACTGGAGTGTATCGATCATGTACGACGGGCCTTCGCGTTCAAGTTCACGAGTGTCGATGCACGCCCATGATGCATCTGCAAGTGCGAGCTTGAGCATTGCAAGGCGGTGGGACGATGCCAAAGGTGGGCTATCGACTTTATGGGGGCTTGTGCCAGCAATGACGAACCGAACCCCGTCAGCTCCTTCGTGATGCATGGCCTGCTTTGGAAGCAACACATGTGCGAGCGTGGGGGGGTCAAAGGTGCCACCAAACACGAGTTCCATCGCAGATCAGTCCTTAGGTCTACTGACGACCCGAGCCTGAGTGAATTGTCGGATGCCCAGCGGGCCACCGTGAAATCCATACCCACTTTGCATGGCGCCGACGAATGGAGCGCCTGAGGCGCCGCCACAACTACGGTTGATGCCGATCATGCCAGCTGTCATGCGACGGGCAATGGACTCAGCTTCTTTTTGACCAAAGACACATGCGCCAAGCCCAAAGGGTGTGTCATTCGCTTCATGGAGTGCAGCTTCAGCGTCGGACACACGCATGATGCAGGCGACAGGCCCAAAGGTTTCCGCTTGCATAATGTTCATGTCTGCCTGGATGCCAGTTAAGACGGTCGGGACGACCCAATTGCCGTCCATAGGTTCGTCGCCGCAACGGACAACGGCACCGTCGGCCTTTGCTGCGGCAATCTGGCCAAGCACGTGTTGCTTCTGCCGATCGTTAACCATCGGGCCCACATCAACACCATCATTGATGCCATCGCCCACGGTCAAGGCGAGGGTGCGTTCGATTACTTTGTCTTCAAAGGCGTCCGCGACAGTATCGACAACAAAGATTCGCTCGGTACTGACGCACACCTGGCCGCAGTTTCGGAATGAGTTTGACACTGCGAAGTCTGCAGCCTTGTCTAAGTCTGCATCGCTCAGGACGATCATGGGGTCTTTGCCGCCGAGTTCCAAGATGACGCGTTTCAGTCCGTCGCCACAAGCGGTAAGGATGTGCTTTCCGGCGGTTTGTGAACCGGTGAACACGACGAGGTTCACGTCTGCGGCAACGAGCGCTTTGCCTTGTGCTTCATCGCCATGAACAATTTGAAGTAGGTCCGGGGGGAGTAGTTCGTTGAGAATGTCTGCAAAGGCAGCGCCGATGAGTGGCGTTTCTTCAGACGGCTTGAACAAGACGGCATTTCCCGCGGCAAGCGCGGGGACAACCGTAGCGTTGGGCATGCCAAGTGGAAAGTTCCATGGGGTGATGACTGCTGCGACGCCATAGGCATCAAAATGAATATCGGTGCTGGTTGCCGCGTCTTCTAGATGATCAGCGCTCAGGCCGGTAAGCATGTCTTCGAATTTGCTGTCGCATGCGCCTGAGACCCAGTCAACTTCGCCGAGTGCTTCTGCACGAGGCTTGCCCATTTCCAGTGTGATCAGGTCAGCGAGTGTGTCTCGCATTGACTTGAGTTTCGCACCGAGCGGGCGAAGGGTGGCGACTCGGTCACTTGGTGACATTGCAGCCCACGCAGTGCTAGCCAAGTGTGCTCGTTCAACCATGGCATCGATTGCCGAGATTGGCGTGCAGTCAACACTGCCTACAGCATCCCCAGTTGCGGGGTTGATGGAAGTAAGTTCTAGTGTGGGAGTATGGGTGGGCATGCGATTGGTTCCTTGGGGAACGGCGTATTCTAGCAGCGATTTGGATGGTGCCCGGTTTGCTCTGGTAATGCGTGTGAGAGTATGTCAGGCAAGGAATCTCAGCCCGCTCAAGGCAACTCTGGGCAGTTTCGGAGCGATTCCAAGGCTATTTGAGGGGCCTACGTACATGAGCGCGTGACGTACGGGACACCAGATATCTACACTCAATTCAATGAGTCGAGTGCTCTAGGGGCAGCAATCGACGGGACGGTATTCCAAGCCACGGAGTCCAAGTAAGTAGGTGGTGCATGCTTGGGGTGTGCAGGTGACCAACCTACGATAAAGCAGGGCCTAGCCGTTTGAGGGTGCCTAGGAGGAGTCTCTCAATGCAGTCAACAGCAACGATCTTGGTCACTGGTGGCGCTGGGTTCATTGGATCCAACTACATCAAGCTGGCTGCAGAGACGCATGTTGACTGGACCATTCGCGTCGTAGACGCCCTGACATATTCCGGGAATCGAGACAACCTTGCAGGCTTGGAAGATCGCATCGAATTCGTGCACGGCGATATTGCCGACGTTGCTGTAGTTGACGAGGTGATGCAAGGCTGCGATGGGGTGATCAACTTTGCTGCGGAGACGCATGTTGATCGAAGCCTGATAGATAGCCGGCCATTCATTCACTCAAACGTGTTGGGTACGCAGGTTCTCTTAGATGGATGCAGGCGCCATGGTGTGAGTCGGTTTGTACAAGTGTCCACCGACGAAGTGTACGGCGATCTATCGGGGACTTCTCGTCGATCAATTGAGAGTGATGTGCTGCGGCCACGAAGTCCATATGCAGCTTCAAAAGCGGCTGCTGAGTGTTTAGTGCAAGCAGCGCAAGCATCTTTTGGGCTCGACACCGTCATCACTCGCGGCTCGAACACGTATGGCCCTTACCAGTATCCCGAGAAGATCGTTCCGCTGTTCATTACGAACGCATTGAATGATGTGCCACTTCCAGTGTATGGAAAGGGCAATGCTGTTCGCGACTACATGCATGTTGCAGACCACTGCAGTGGCATCGATCTCGTATTGCAATGTGGCGTTACGGGAGGCATATATAACCTCGGGACTGGCTTGGAAACGAATGGCTGCGAGGTTGCCAAGCGTGTATTGGATGCGCTTGACAAGCCTGAGTCACTCATCTCATTCGTCCAAGACAGGTTGGGACATGACTACCGGTACGCCATTGATGCATCCGCGGCGAGAAGTCTTGGATGGAGCCCAAAGTGGACGTTTGAGAAAGGTCTCCAAGAAACCATTGAGTGGTACACCAAGAGCCAGTGATGGGTGGGCAAAGCGTTGTGATGAGCGATCAGGCGGAGATTGATCCAGGCTCAGTCAGTAATGCTTGCAAAAACGTGCCGTAGGAACTGGACCCTAATGCCGATGCAAGCCGTGAGAGCTGTGCATCGTCAATCCAGCCGTTGCGCCAGGCGATTTCTTCTGGGCAGGCAATTTTCAGCCCTTGTCGAGACTCAAGGGTTTCTACAAACATAGAGGCTTGTAGAAGACTCTCATGTGTGCCGGTATCGAGCCATGCATCGCCTCGGCCCAATTGCTCGACGCGGAGCATGCCCAAGTCGAGATACGCTTGATTCACAGCAGTGATTTCAAGTTCGCCGCGAGGCGATGGTTCGATGTTGCCAGCGATGGCTGGAGCTTGATTGTCGTAGAAGTACAACCCTGTCACTGCCAAGTGAGAATGCGGGTGCGTTGGTTTTTCGGTTAACTGCAACGGTCGGCCATCTACATCAAGATCGACAACCCCGAAGTCTGATGGATTGGCGACTGGATAGGCGAAGATGGTTGCGCCTTCGTCTGCCGAACCTGCACGATCGAGCCGACTGCGAAGCCCATTTCCAAAGAAGATATTGTCGCCAAGCACTACTGCGCTTGGGTTCGATCCCAAGAATGGCTCGGCAATAATCAGTGATTGCGCAATGCCATCGGGGCTAGGCTGGGTTGCGTAGGTGAACTCGAGCCCCCATGCGGACCCATCGCCCAAGAGCGACTCAAACATCGGGCGTGCATCGGGTGTACTAACCAGCATGATCTCTCTGATTCCCGCGAGCATGAGCACGGAGAGTGGGTAGTAGATCATTGGCTTGTCATAGACGGGAAGCAGATGCTTACTGACGGCTGTGGTTACGGGCCGAAGTCGTGTGCCTGATCCCCCAGCGAGAATAATGCCCTTGCGTTGCGTCATCACGTACTAGTGTAGGTGGCTGGAAACGGGGCGTTGTCGATAAGTCGCACATTATCCAATCGGGCTGCGATGAGCGCTCGCATGGCGGGTAATGATTCTGGATGACGTACGTGCACGTGAGCTTCAGCAGTGGCGTCTAATGGCTCCAGCGTTTGGGCATCGCGTACAACGGCGTATTCAACGTCAAGTCCTGCGGCATTGAGGCAGGTGCCCATTGCATGCTCTGCGGCAACGATCCCGTCGGCGCTTTGCGCCAGTTGTAGCGCCCGCCACAAAGCGGTGCTGCGGTCACGTTGTTGTTCATCTAGATACGCATTGCGACTGGACAAGGCCAAGCCATCAGTGTCTCTGCTCGTTGGGCAGCTCACGATGTCCAGCGGAAAGCGATCGGCATGATCACGAACCATTGCCTCAATAACCTTTAACTGTTGCCAATCTTTCTCCCCAAAAACTGCTCGTGCCGGAAGCAGTAAGTCAAAGAGCCTTGCAACGACGAGGCATACACCGGAGAAAAAGTGTGGGCGAGCGGTGTCTTCTAGGCCCGGTGATATTGCAACACCAGGTAGCGAAGGGCATCGAAGGTCAACGCCATCGGGAAAGACTAAGTCCGTACTGGGCAGAAACACTGCTGCCGCTCCAGACTGCTTTGCAGCAGCTAGGTCTGCATCGAGTGATCGAGGATATGCGTCAAAGTCCTCTCCAGGAGCAAACTGACGCGCATTGACAAAAATCGAGACAACAACAGGGGCTCCAAATGATGCAGCGCGACGAATCAAGGCACAATGCCCTTCATGCAAAGCACCCATCGTCGGCACGAATGTCGTACCCCGCCAACGCTTAAGATCCTCAATGCCCTGTAGCGTGTCCATGTGAATGCCATTGTGGCACACGCCAGCCATCTGCTCTACCGGTGACCTGCATCGGATTTCCAAATGCCATGACCATCTATCTGGACAATGCTGCTGGCACCCCTATCGCACCAATAGTGCTTGAGGCAATGCTGCCTTGGCTCAGCGGGGCGGGTGCAAATGCCCGCAGCGTGCAGCATGCCCTTGGACGCGATGCGGCCGAGGCAGTAGCTGCTTCAAGATCACAAGTCGCATCGCTCGTGGGCCGATTGCCACAGGAGGCCATTTTTACCGCCTCGGCAACCGAGGCCTGTAATTTGGCAATCAAGGGGCTGGTTCATCCGATGCTTCAGCGTGGGCAGTCAGTTCATCTCATTGCGCCTATGCACGAACACCCAGCAGTTCTTGGCCCGCTGCGACGTCTTGAGCGAGAGGGCGCACGCGTCACGTTTGTACAACCCGCTCTAGCTGGTCGGATCACCGCCGATGACATTGTGCCGAAACTCTGTAGCGACACAAAACTTGTCGCATGCATGCACGCCAACAATGAAACGGGCACGATCAATGACATTGCATCTATTCAATCGTGCTGTCGCGAGCACGGTGCTCGACTCTTGGTCGACGCGACACAATCCGCTGGCCGAATTGACGTTGCAGGGCTCGATGCCGATCTCATAGTTGCCTCAAGTCATAAGATGCATGGCCCTTTTGGGGCAGGCGTGCTTGCGATTCGAGGCGGTGCCAGAGCTGCAGGCCTCCAGCCACAAATCGAAGGCGGCGGGCAAGAGGACGGTGCGCGGTCTGGCAGCGTTGATGTGCCGGCAATCGTTGGGTTTGGTGCAGCATGCACAATGTGTCAGGCGGACATGCCTGCACAAGCCAGCAGAGTTGCAGTGTTACGCAACCGTCTTGAGCGTGGTCTTCTGGAGCTGTTTCCAAAGAGCCGGATCAATGGTGATGTGGAGTTCCGGCTGCCATTCATCACAAACATCGCATTGGCAACTGGACAGCCTGAACCGATCCACACACTGGTGCCGGAAGTGGCATGCAGTTCTGGAAGTTCGTGCTCTGGTTCGACGCCTGGGCCAAGCCATGTGCTTGAGGCAATGGGCGTGCCATCGCAGGATGCGGCAGGGTCAATTCGACTCAGTTTGGGTCGCCAAACACAGTCAAGTGAGATCGACGCCGCCATTGCGGCATTCGGCCAGATCAGCCATTGATCACATTGAAGATGATGACGAGGTCGTACGTGTCCGTATCGCCATCACCGTCAATATCGCCGATGCAAAATACTGGTGCCTGACAACCTAGGTCGTCGAGCACGATGATGAGGTCTGCAACATCAACAATGCAGTCGCCGTTGAGATCAGGGCCACCTTTAACTTCCCCAGGCTCCTCGCACACATCAAGGATGCCATCAAAGTCACAGTCGCCGCCGATCTCTTTTAGTTCACACCAATCGACCAGTCCATTCTCGTTGCAATCTGATTCCCAGCCCCACAGAATTTCACAACTATCGAGCCATCCGGACGCATTGCAGTCGAGTGTTGGGTCGAAGGCGATTTCGCATACGTCGGCCAGTCCATTGTCATTGCAGTCTTCCATCGATCCATCAAGTAGTTCACAGGTGTCGGGAAGTCCGTTTCCATCGCAATCTGAATCAGCGCCGTTGATGATTGCGCAGGCATCACCAATGCCGTCGCCATCGCAATCAGCCTGGTCTGCATTCGGGGTCAATGCGCAGTTGTCGAATGGGTCGAGAACGCCATCAAGATCGGGGTCATTACTCGGTGCCTCACAGCCGTCATACAACACGCTATTGATGTCGCGGCAGGGTGAGACCAACACGCCGCTGCACGTCCAATGATCAATGATGGCACCGGTGACATCGGGACATCGAACGGCTGAGATTCCTGTGTCGCTGACGCTTGCGTCATAGTTGAATTCTGCAACAAGTGCGTTGGTTGCATCACGTAGGCTTACGTTGTGCTGTGTCCCGTCGGCCGGATCGGGCAGTTGATACAAGAAGCCATATGTGGCTGCCTGCAAAAGCCCAGTACCAAATGTTGTTTCGTTGGGCGAGCCTCCGCCAGTGACGACAGCGGCACAGCCCTCGGCAATGAAACTTTCTGCTGGGAATAGATGCCACGTCGCACCGTCAATCGTCAATCGCCAACCGCTTACATCGACGTCATCACCGCTTCGATTGAGAATTTCTACAAAGGTGTCATTGGAATTGGCAGACCCATCTCCATCAATGTCGGATGGTTCACTGAGCACCTCATTGATGGTCAACAGCTGGCATTCATCAGGCACCCCGTCACTATCACTGTCATCGCTTGTGCCATCGATGATGTCGCACGTATCGGGAAGGCCATTTCCATTGCAATCAAAAGCGGAGCCATTGCCCAATGCACAACTGTCAATGACACCATCAAGATCGCAGTCTTCGCCCAAGCCTGCAACGATGTCACAGCTATCAAGTTGGCCATTGCCGTTGCAGTCGGAGCCTCGTCCATCTTCCAATTGGCAACTGTCCAAGGTGCCATCAACATCACAATCAAGCGACGGATCATCGGCAATCTGGCAGGCATCAAGTGCGGTATTCCCATCGCAATTGGGACTGAATTCAATCAGCAGGCCTTCGGCTGCTGATGCCGCATCGGCATCGGCCCATGTCCACAGTCCGCCATCGCTGCCAGTGGCGATAAGGGCATCTGTTGCCCCATTCTCCACACCATCGCCGTCATCTGGTTCGCCTGGCGCCCATGCGGTGTGCGACCAAGGCATGGTGTCGTCCCATGCCCAGTTGCCATCAGGTGAGATAGCTCCTGGACCTTGCCTGCCTCCGAGCCAAAGTTCACCATCGACTGCGGGGTCATGTGCCGTTCGGGTTGCCACCCAAGCTGCTTCAAGGGTTGCGCTGAGCGATGCCAGCCCGCCGCCAGCTGCTGCAGCAATCGATTCCGCCGTTACACGGTCAGTCGTTTGGCCAGGCAAATCAACGCGATACCAGTTTCCGTTGCCACCTGCGGCAATGGGCCATTCAATAGCACCAGGAGGTTCAAACTGGCATTCATCCAGAATGTCGTTGTTGTCACAGTCCAGTTCGGGGTCAAAGAGGATTTGGCATGAGTCAATCAAGCCATCGAGATTGCAGTCGATCCATGGATCCAAGGCAATCTGATGAATGTCGGGGATGCCATCACCATCACAGTCGCATTCGACGCGGACGAGGGTGACCGTGCCGGCATCATCCGTACCTCCAAGCCAGGCGCCCACTGCAATCGTTGTCGAGTTCACGGCAACCGCATCACCAAAGCCATCTCCTGGGTTGATGCCAAGCAAGGGCGTATTTAGGAAACTCCAACTGTTGGGACTATTCGCTGCGCGGGTGAAGACCCATGCTTGACCAGTAAATGTGGGCACAACACCATTGCCCGGTCCGCCGACAATGACTGTGCAGTCTGTGAGATCAATGGCAGCACCCATTCTTGCGCCGCCAGGCAAGCCAGGAGGTGTTGAAATGAGGAGATCGAGCGATGAGACATCGAGCCAATCCGTGTCACCATCGAACGCCTGCTCAAGAACCCAAGCGCGGCCCCGCTCAAACACATACCCAGGTTCGCCCACGGCGATAGTGCTGCCATTGATTGCAACGGATGCGCCGAAGTTTGCACCCGCAGTTGTGAACACCGGGGTCTCTAGTCGATTGAGCCGTTGCCAAAGCCCACTGGAACTGCTGAAGACTTCAATGGCACCTTGATTGCCATTTTGATCGGTACCCGAGTCTGCGTTGGGAATCCCAACAACCAGCATGCCAGCGTCGATGTCGACGCTTAAGCCGAACTGTTCAAAGTGATCCGGTGTTGTTGAAGTCAACATGGCCTCAAAGGCCCAACCGGTTCCCGTAGCGCGGTAGATCAGCACAGCGCCTGCTTCTGCCCAATGTTGCCCGTTGCTATCGGTAAAGCTTGCCTTTGGGGCGCCTAGCGCGATGATGCTGCCATCGATTGCAACATCGCGTCCAACTTGCCAGCCCGCAACGGAATCCACACCGAATTGCGTTGCATCGGGAACCAGCTTTGTGGAGACCCGCCATCCACTTCCGGATCGTGTCAGTACCGCGCCAGCACCAGCCCAGCCAGCTGCTTGATGATCGCCAGGCATTCCAGTGATCGCTGTGGTGTCATCGACATCGACACTTCGGCCAAACGCGTCGTCTGCGACATCTTCTTCGTTAATAACGATTCGGCCATCGCTACCTGGCGACAGTACCGAGTCGTTTGGCCATCCATTGCCCGAGAAACTATGCGCTTGTACGGTGCCCGCACCAAGTCCCGTTGAGAGGTCTGCGACACCAATGGGACGGTCGGCCCGATACACACCAATGAGCAACGAAGTATTGCTCAGCGCAACGGAGCCCCCGAGTCGCTCACCAGATGCCAAGCCTTCAATGGTGGAGTTGCCCCTTGGCGGTGGCGTCTTGTCCTGTTGGTTTGTGGGATCCAAGGTGACCCGTGCTGGCTTGGCTGACACAACTCCAAAAGGGGTACGAGCGATACGTCCGGCGCGCGATGGCGACTCCTTCGGCCCAGCAAAGGTCGAATATCCAAGCAGCAAGGCTGGAAGAAGCACAGTCAGCAGGTGCGTTGGTGGCATCTCGCTCTCTATTGTCCCCCTATAGGACAGGCCCAAGTGTACCGGTGACTCGTGGTTTCAAGTCGAGGGAAATCGAGGATCACACCGCTCGAGTCACGATCAGCGTGTCATTCTGGCCACCAAACCCAAATGCGTTGCTCAAACACGTATCTACCGTCGCATTTCGGGCCGTGTTTGGAACGTAATCGAGATCAAGATCAGGATCAGGATCATCCAGATTGATGGTCGGAGGTATGACGCCATCACGAATAATGAGGAGGCAGGTGATGAACTCCACAGCTCCAGCAGCACAGATCAGGTGGCCCATCATTGACTTGATGCTCGTCATCGGAATGTGGGGCGCCAGTTCGCCAAAGACCCGCTTGACAGCGCCGGTTTCGATTTTGTCATTCTCCTGAGTTCCAGTGCCGTGGGCGCTGATGTATTGCACCGGTGGCGCGCCTTGGGCGTTGTCAAGGTCGATACTCGCATCGGCTAACGCCTGGTGCATGGCCGCGCAGGGGCCACGGCCCTCTGGGTGAATGTCAGTGATTCGATAAGCATCAGCAGTAGAGCCGTAGCCAGTAATTTCGCCAAGAATGGTCGCGCCGCGTGCTTGTGCGTGCTCGAGTGACTCAAGCACAATGATGCCCGAGCCTTCGCCCATGACAAAGCCGTCTCGCGTTCGGCTGAAGGGCCGTGACGCATGGGGGATGTCATCATTTCGCGTGGACAGGGCGGTCAGCCGGTTGAATCCAGTAATGCCAAGGACGTGCAGCATTGTGTGTGTGCCGCCAGAAATCATGATGTCCGCATCGCCACGGCGAATGAGATCGCATGCTTCACCAATGGCTTGGTTGCTTGCAGCGCACGCGGTCAAACAGTTGAACGCTGGGCCACGGATGCCAAATTCACGGGCAATATGCGCCATTGGCATGTTTGGCTCTTGGGCCAGTTCGTATGCACCGTCTATTGCCGTCAATGCCGTTGTGCGCCACTGTGTGTCGTTGACAGCACCGGTCTGCGTATCCCAGGCGGACAGGCTCGTGCGTTGGTAGGAATCAAAGTCCAAGACACCTTCGCCAGAAGCAAGGTAAATACCGATGCGCCGCGGATCAGCGGGCGATTGATCGAGCCCGGCCATCGTCCATGCTTGTCGTGCTGCACCCAGCGCGAAACCAGTATGGGCGCCGATCACGCCGTGGCGTTCTGGATCGGCGACGTGCTCGGTCCAGTCGTAGTCGCGGACTTGATTGGCAAAGGATGTCGGGAATGACGCCGCCTGAAATCGGTCGATGGGCGCAACAGCGGTTTCGCCATTTTGAAGTCGCTTCCAAACGGATTCAAGGTCGTGTCCAAGAGGCGTGATCCAACCGGCGCCTGAAACGACAACACGTTTACGGTCATTCATGCCGCACCTCCAAGGAGTACCGCGGTATTTTGTCCGCCTAGGCTGGCGCTCAGTACGAGAATGTGTTTTGGGTTCGCCTGCCTTGCATCAGTTGGGCCCGCGTCGAGGCCATCGATGGGATCATCGCCCCGGCGTGCGGGCAGCATGCCGGTATGCAGGCACTGTGCTGCCACGGCAAGTTGGATCGAGCCGTGGCCACTGCAGCAATTCCCAACGGCCGGTGTCAGCAAAATAAGGGGCACCGACGCGGCGTGGCTACCAAGTGTGGCATGCAGTGCGTCACGCTCTGCCGCATCAACAGCGGGGATGCCGCTTCCAAATGGAACAACTGCATCAATGTCTTGGGGCGCGACTCCTGATTGGTGTAACGCTTGGTTGATTGCATCACCGATGGATTCTGCACTTGCGCCGATGCCGGACCAATCGTCAATAGTCTGCGTTGTGCCAGTGCCCAAGATGTGCGCGAGCAGTTCCTTGCCTCGGGCGGCAGCATGTTGGGCATCTTCGACCACAACTAGCCCGCCACCTTCTCCAAGCACCGTTCCATCTGCGTTGGGGTGAAAGGGAAGGACTGCGCGTTCGGGCCCGCGGCTGCAATCGGTCAACCGTCCGGCTTGTACCTGTCGATGAAAGGCGAGCACGTTCATTCTGCTTTCGGCGCCGCCGGATAGGCAGGCATCTGCGGCGCCTCGCTGAATGACCCGTACTGACTCCGCAAGTGACAAGGCGGCGCTCGATTCCCAGCACGTAATCGTGTTGGAGGGCCCTCTGCACTCATGCACAATGGTCACATGGCACGCAAGCATATTTGGAAGCGACTTGAGCAACCACAAAGGTGTGAGGCGCTGCATGCCTTCGCGGCCCCAGTGATCTAAGTCAAATGAACCATCGTCACGGCGGCTTGTGATGAGTGCCGTGCCAAGTTCATTGACGTCAGAGCAAATGAGGCCCGCGCCGATTTGACAGCCCATGCGTTGTGGAGGAATGGTTGGTTGGGCATCTTTGTCAATGCCAGGCGTGACGAGTTGGGCGTGGTCGAGCGCTGCCTTTGCTCCGGCGATCGCCAATTCGATATCGCGGCACATGACCTTCGTTGCCTTGCGGTAGTGCTTGGGCACGATCTCCCGAATCTTCAGTGCATCTTGGGCTAGCTCAGCAGCAAGCGGGCAGCCGTAGGCTGATGCATCAAACTGTCGAATTGGATTGATCGCGGTTCGACCCTCGAGCAGGGCCGACCACAACGGGTCAATACCGATGCCAAAGGCCGTGACCGGCCCGATGCCACTTATGCCTACAGGTCGCGACATGGGGCGGTAGTGTAGCCGTCACGACAACTCAATCGGGGTTGCTGAGGGATTTCTCCATGCCATTGATTTTGCTTGTGCCGACGATTGCGTTGATTGTGGGCGTGGTGATCGGGGTATTGGCGCGCCCAGGCCGCAAACTGCAGGGCGGAGCACAGCATCTTGCCGGTGGTGTGATTTTCGGGGCAGTTGCTGTTGAAATTGTGCCTTTCATGGAGAAGGAGAATCATTGGACAGCAATTCTTGCTGGACTTGCTGCTGGGGCGGGCTTGATGTTGCTCATTCGAGGGCTTCGGCGGAAGGAGGAGTCGATTGAGGCTGTCAAGACTCGTGGCATTGCGGGGCTTTCAGTGGGGTTGCTTGTGGCCTTTGGCATTGACTTGGTCATTGATGGAATGTTGGTCTCCATTGGGGTGGCTGCAGGTGACCAAGGTGGACTTGTTTTGGGCGTGGGCATTGGCGTAGAGACGTTGTTTTTGGGGCTGGCCTTGGCAGCATCAGGTGGCGGGCGTCGTCTGGCAGTCCTTGGAGTTGGAGTCACCTTGGCAGCACTCATATTGGTTGGAGGTGTGGGTGGCTGGGCGCTCGTGGGTGTTCTGCAAGGGTGGTGGTTGACAGCCGTGCTGTCGTTTGGGACGGCCGCGCTCGTGTGGCTGGTGGTTGAGGAACTTCTTGTAGAAGCACACGATGGCCAGGGGGAGACCCTTTTGGGCTCGGCCATGTTTTTTGTAGGCTTTGGAGCCGTCTTAGTAATTTGACAGCAATAATTTACGTTCTTTTGCCATTGCCCTGGCGGTGATCCCATCGCTTCCTGGGAAGCATGTGGCCACGTTGGGCAGTTCAGGTCGCCAAAGGCGATAGCCCGCGTCGGGCGATGAGCATGGCCAACTCAAGGGATTGCTCTGCATTCAGTCTGGGATCCACCATGGACCGATAGCCATCAGCTAGATCTGCATCTTGAAGGCCCCGTGCACCGCCAGTGCACTCGGTGACATTTTCGCCCGTCAGTTCGACGTGTAGGCCTCCAAAGACCGACCCGCAACGGTCATGAATCTCAATGGACTGCTCTACCTCAAGAAGAATGTCTTCGAATCGCCTTGTCTTGAGCCCATCTGCAGTCGAGCGAGTGTTGCCGTGCATCGGGTCGCAAACAAAGAGCACGGTCTTTCCTGTCTTGTGCACCGCATCAATGAGGGCCGGCAGATGTGATGCAGTGTGCTCTGCACCAAATCGGTGAATCAGTGTCATTCGTCCAGGCTCATCGTCGGGATGCAATGCACCAAGCAACTCTTTGATCCACTCATGTAATGCGTCTGGCTCAATACTTGGGCCGACCTTGACAGCAATTGGATTACGAATACAACTGAAGAACGCAACGTGCGCTTGTTGAACGTCTGCAGTTCGCATTCCAATCCATGGGTAGTGCGTCGAGAGCAAGTAGTGACCGTCTCGGCGGGGCACCTTCCGCGTTAGCGCAGCCTCGTAATTTAGCAACAGACCTTCGTGGCTGGTGAAGAAGTCCACTCGACTGAGATCCGATGCGGCTGTTCCGGACAAGGTCTCCATGAACGCCAAGCCGCTTGAAATACGCTCAATAATCGCCTTGTATTCTTCTCGCCGCTCTGCATGCTCGACAAACGCCAAGTCCCAATATTCTGGGTGATGCAAGTCTGCAAAACCACCACCAACCAAACTACGAATGAAATTCAACGTGAGTGCAGAACGCTCATAGCCACGAAGTAGGCGCCATGGATCTGGTGTGCGGCTGTGCGCATCGAATGTTGGTTTATTTACATTGTCTCCGTAGAACGACGGCAGCGTTGTGCCATCTCGCGTTTCGGTATTGCTTGATCGAGGCTTGGCATACTGCCCTGCAAAGCGGCCCACACGAATCACGGGACGCCGCGTGCCATGCACCAGCACCAAAGACATCTGCAACAGAATCTTGAGCTTGTTGGCAATCGTGTTTGACGTGCAGCCCTCAAAGGTTTCAGCGCAGTCGCCACCTTGCAGCAGAAACCGCTCACCGCGGGCGGCCTCGGCGAGCTTTCGCTTGAGCGTCTCAATTTCCCACGAGGTCACCAGCGGCGGAAACGAGGTTAACTCCGCGGTTGCTTCAGCCAGCACCGCTTCGTCGGGCCACGGTGGTTGGTAGGCAACCGAAAGAGCCCGCCAATCGTCGATGTGCCGGGCTGTCATCGTTGTTCCGGCTCCTTCGTTGAGATACCTCGTTCGAACAGTACACTGCGGGCGAGAGGATTCGAACCTCCACGGGTTGCCCCACTGGAACCTAAATCCAGCGCGTCTGCCAATTCCGCCACGCCCGCGTTCGTTGAATGATCCCCTATCTTGCCTACTCACGGCAAGGGATCTAGAGAGACTTTCACTATGCGATGTTCAACATCCTGCGGCCTTCTGCTCTTTCTGACACGTCTTGTGCTGGGTTCTGCACTGTTTCTTGCAGGCTGGCACCTCGTGTTTGGCACGACAACCCTGACCACCGAGGAACTTGGAGTGCTCGATTCCACCCAAGCGGTTGCCGTGGTTCCAGCCGTGCTTGGGCAGCCCGCCTTGGCCTCAAGTGCTCCTACGGCCGCCGTTGCTAGCTCTACAGCACCAGCGGTCGATTCGAAAGCCACCGACGAACCTCGTTCGTCAGAAGAGTCTTCAGAGCCAAGTGCCAAGCGTAGGCCAGTCTTGAGGCTGGCATTCACGCTGCATCAAGGTGGGCTGGCCTCCCCAGAAGCATCAACTGGCATCGCATGGGCCGTGGCTCTGGTGGAGTTGATCGGTGGCGCACTATTGATCATTGGTCTCTTAACTCGGTTATGGGGAACCTTGGCCATCATCGTGCTCGGCGGGTTGTTCTGGTATCAGTCTGTTCAGTCAGGGGGCATGTTTGACGTGAATCCCCTGCATTGGGCCGCCGATCCACAGTCGTTTGCCCTGCTCTACGCACAACTTGGTGGCATGGTGCTTGGGCTGACTTTGCTGCGGTTCGGTGGTGGGAAGTTGTCAATGGACCAATTTCTCTTTGGCCGACCGGCCATGGATCCCAAGTCTGACGCCGACGAAGTCTAATGAGGCTGTTTGGGGCCGTACAGCACTTACAGTGCCTCGTCGCCGTATCCTGACCCATTGTGGTGGCCAACCTTCAGTCCAATCCAACTTCGGCGGGGCGACGCGCCCGCCATGCCGTGCCATGGGCGGCATCCATCGCCCTACACGTTGGGCTCGTGCTCATCGGCTTTACGTTGACGTGGTCCATCATCAGATTGGAAGATCGACCGCCTTCACCAGTCGTAGAGGCAGGTCTTCCCGCACTGACAATTCCAGCGGTCATGGAGGCGCAGCCCTTGGAACTGCCAGGGCCCCAGCCCTTGCCTGAGCCACCAACACTTGAACCAGTTGTTGTTCCCGAGCAACCAACACGTCAGGCAGAGGCTCCACTTGATGCGCCAATGGTCCCCTCGGCACCAATCACGATGGCATCCGCCTTTGCGGGGTCCGACCTGCCCCCAGGCGATCTGGTGTTCGTACTAGACGCAAGTGGCACCATGATTCCGTGGTTTCACGATGTGTTGTCGGAGTTGGAACGATCGCTTATGGCAATGCGGCCAACTGACACATTCGCAGTTGTCCTCTTCCGTGGTGGCAAGGACATCGTTGCCTACCCGGGGCGTCCCTGTCCCGCGCGGGGCCGCTATCGAGAAAAAGCGTTGGAATTTCTTCGTGATTACACCCGGTGGGGAGGCCCCGCGCTTGGGTCCGACCCAATTGCCGCGTTAGAGCAAGCGCTGGCCTTCGATCCGGCAACCATCATTCTGCTATCAGGCGGGATGGATGCCTCGACTAGTTTCAGCCTCAGCGCAACGGAAGTGTTAGACAGACTTGCAACGGCCGCTGCGGCAGCCTCTCATGGCGGCCATGGTGCTGCCATCCGATGCGTTCAACTCGTTCCAGACGCATCGATTGAACCAGACCCATTGCTTGCGGCCATTGCCGCGAATTACGGTGGAGGCCAGGTACATCTGGTCACGCCCGAGGACCTTGACCCATGATTCTGCCCTTTCTGACGCTCTCGGTTGTTGCTCCTGGATCCCGTAGTTTCGCAGCAGCGTTCTTTCTCAGTCGGAATTCGGATGGTGGCATCGAGCTGATCGGTACAGCGGTGACATGGTTGTTGTTGTGTTTGTCAGCCATCGCCGTTGGCCTCGTACTGGCAATGGTGCTGGACACTCGCCGGAAGGATCTCATGCCTACGGCCTTGCTGGATTCGATTCGAGACGACTTTAAAGGCGGCCGATTCAAGGACGCGATCAAACGGGTCAAAGCGGATGATTCATTTCTATCGCGCATTTTGCGAGATGCCTTCCAGCAGGCTCCCGGTGGTCATGCCGCCATGCGTCGTGCGCTTGAACAGGCCGCCGATGCCGCGTTGATGGGGCGACTTCGCCGTCTTGAGATTCTCAACGTCCTCGGACAAGTCAGTCCCATGATTGGCCTGTTTGGCACGGTGTATGGCATGATCCTGGCCTTCCAAGCGATTGTTGTGTCTGGGGGTGCAGCTGACCCGGTCATGCTTGCTGGGGGTATTGGTACTGCATTGACAACGACCTTCTGGGGTCTTGTCGTGGCCATTCCGTCGATGGCCGCTTATGCCATTCTCCGCCAACGACTCGACGGCCACGCTACTGAGGCACTGCAAGGCGCCGAGCAGTTACTTGGACGACTGCAGCGCAAGGAAACCAAGGAAACAGTTGCAAGCGGCACGGCAGAATGAGAACAGATCGGCGACACATCACGGTCCCAGGAATCACGCCACTGGTTGATGTGGTGTTTCTATTGATCGTGTTCTTTGTCGTTGTGTCCAGCGTCGTCGATCTAGATCGAGTGCCGCTTGATCTACCCATGCCAAATCCGGCTATGACGATGCCGCCCGCCGAGCGGCCCGCGGCAGTGGTGAATGTTGTCCCCGGGGACGACGGCGAAGCACTTGGCTACCGTCTCGATGGCCAAACGTACAACCCCGACCACAACGGTGTGGAGTTGCTTCGCCATGCACTTGCTGTACATCTCGTGGCAGATCCCAACACCGCAGTCGTTATTCGCGCGGATCGTGCAGCTCGCAGTGCAGTCGTGCTGCCTGTGTTGAGTGTGGCGCGTCGTGCAGCGACAGAGGCCGGCTTGGGGCACCCTGTTCGTGTCGAACTTGCGGTGGAGGCGCCAAGATGAGGGCTCGTCGATCAACTCCCATCTCACTCAACATTGCATCGATGATCGATGTGGTGTTTTTGCTGCTGATGTACTTCATGGTTGCGACCGACTTCAGTCCAGCGGAAGAGACATTTCGAATGGACTTGCCGGATCGACATGTGGGCAGCGACAGTTTTAGTCTCAAAGACCAACCATTGCAGGTGGAAGTGCTTGCAGCGGGGTCTCGTGCGCAGCCAGTGTTCACGATTCCTAGTTGGGGTTCGCCGACGGGTTCCATTGACTCACTTCGCACGCAACTTGAGGGGCTCCGCGGTTTGGGCTCTTCGTCGAATCGCGCTGCGAGATTCACCGATGATCACCCTGTTGAGATCCTTGTATCGCCTGCAGCAGGGTGGGGCTGGGCGGTAGAAGCTTTTAATGCAGCGGTCGCTGCAGGCTTCACCAATGTTCGGCTCGACGCGAGGACGTCAACATGATTGCCGCAGCACTCTGCATGATTGCGGCAAGTGTTAGTGTTTTCGTCGACCCGCCGACACCGGAGTCCATCGCAGTGGCTGCCCCGGCTGATCGGCCACTGCTTATTGAGGCCAGGCTCAGCGCAGATCGTCAATTGCTAGCTGAGATCACCCTTGAGCAAGGCAATGGAGGCTTGCGTGGTCAAGCCGCACGTGCCAAGGCGGCATCCCAGTTGTGTCATGACTTGCTGACGTTGGGGTGGTCTCGAACGCTAGCGCCTGAGCGTGTATTGCTTGGAGTTGCCATTGAGGACGAACGCGCAACAACTGCAGCCATCGCCGAAGAAGTGCTCGATGTGGTGGAGCCCATGCTCGTGCCGGGGTCAACCCATCGGTCGTTACTGCCCTATCGCGCTGCGGCATTGACCTTGCTTGCTGCATTGGGCGATGTCACAACAATGGATGCGCAGGTGGCTTGGCAAGGCGTAGATATGCGTCGACAACCACCGAGACTGATCCGATTGGCGGCGTGGGCTGGAGACGCTTCGGGGGACCTTCGTTTTGGATCCGACTGCCACTCATTGCTCGTCAAGCAAGGCATCGTGTCCGAACAGTGGCTTGCGCAACTCAATAAGCGAATGGTCTTGGGCGAGGGGCAATGGCCACCGCCGGAGTCACCTTGGCAGGTCATGCTGCTCGCTGAAGCACGAGCGCATGCAGCCAGAGACATTGCGGCAGCCGAAGCGTTGTTGGCCGATGCCCTGCCGCGGCTGGTTGCTGGTGGCTGGTCGCCGGATGAAGCTGCAGCGTTGCTCGCAGATCGAATGGCAACAATGCCTGCTCGTCGCACACTTCCCTTTGCCGGGACAGCGTTGGCGCGGGCAGCGCACGCTGCTGCAATGGTCAGTCGAGGCGACTTGGCTGCTTGGGCAGATGCCCCCGCCGGCGGGGCTGCTGCACCTTGGATAAGGGTTGCAGCAAGGCGTGCTGCACGTGGATTTGAAGTCGCCAATCAAATGCCCCAGGCAATGCAGGCTTGGGCTGGGGCAGGCTTGGCAGGGGACATTCTTGCAGCGCGTCGAGCGGCCGCCTGGGTCCTTGGGCTCGACGTTGCCGCGAATGACTACGGAGTCATTGATCAACTTCGAGCACACACAGCTCCAGAGATAGCGTTGATCGCTGAGGCCGCATCTGCGCAGCGTGCTGGTCGAATTGATGATGCTGTTCGAGATTGGGTGCGCATGCCGCCAGGGACACGGCTGCAAGTTGGCGCACTGGCTGCGGCCGCCGCTCACATGGGGTCGTTGGATTTGGAAGTCATGGGGACCACTTTGCAGCGATTGAGAGTGGCTGCAGCGGCTGCTACTACGGATACACAGGATCCCGTTCGAGCAGCCATGGCGGTGCAGGCATCTGGCTGGGCGCTTGCTGCGCTCGTCGATTACGCAGTTGCTTCGAATCGGGTTGAACAGGCCGCACGGTTGCTCGGGGAAGATCCAGCCGTGGCGCACCTCACAGTGAGTGATGCGCTTCGCTTGCATGCGTTGGTGGCGCTGCGTCAAGGCGATGCTGGCCCTGCGATGGAGGCACTTGTCGAGCACGATGTCGAATTGGCCCGTGGGATGCTGTTAGAACGTGCGTTGGCTGTCATTGGCAGCCGCGGGGGCCTTGCGCCTGAGCCCATGGCAGCAGATGAACCGGGGCTTCGTGCGATTATGCCGTTGTTGCTTAGGCACCTGAATACAGGCCAACTGCAGCACCAGATACTTGTGGCCGATGCACTTCGATTACTTGGACGCGGTGATGTGGATCGATACCGTGAAATACTTGCGCAGCACCCCGCACTTGCCGATGCGATGCTCGGACTTGCCGAGTTGCTCGCATCTGGAAGCGATGAGGCTGATCGAATCGAGGCCATGTCGCTCTATCGAGCCTTGACGCACGCGGCGCTGGATACATCTCCAGATCGGTGGTGGCTTGCGCAACTTCGCATGTTGCAGCTGGCTTCAAGTGTTGGTCGGCCAGCGGAAGAGCTACGTGCGCGAGTTGAGCGACTTCGGCACGGGGCCCCTTCGCTTGGGGGCATTCGTTGGTCGGGATCAATTCAAGCAGCTGTTCAGTCGAGCAACTGACGAATTTCATCGCGCAAGATCGCCGCCAACTCAAAATTCTCACGGTCGATAGCGTTGCTCAGTCGCGTTTGCAACTCCACTCTCTGCGATGCAGGGAGTCTGGGCATGAGCAGGGCCTGCATGCTTCTGAGGACCTGCCCCTCTGGGCACGTTTTCAAAGCAGTTGGTCCAAGGCACGCTTCAAGGTCTTCAAGTCCTGAGGACAAGGCCCTTCGGGCGGCAGCTTGCTGTCCCGCTGCGAGCGCCAACTCTGCACCGGCGCGTGATCGCATCATGATGGTCTGGGGTCGAAGCGATTCGAGGTTGGCAAACGCTGCACTGTCGCCTTGGAACCGCCGACAGAGGTCCATTCGCCGAAGAATGCCATCGGCATCGTGCATCACGCTCTGGAGGTCCCCCAAGGTCAATGCTGCAGTGATTCGGTGAAAGACTTGAAGCGATTCGTCCCGCAATGCTCCACATACTGTCGAGCTGAGCTGTGTGTTTGGGTCAGTTTCAAGGCGGTCCGAGCACAGGTGGAGGTACGAGTCGAACCCCTCGGGGCGAAGGCCATCGGGGCGGCCCGTCGTTTCCATTTGCAACACACCCAGCTCGAGACGTACTTGAATCAGCCGCCGGCCGTCGTCGCCCTCAACCCACCGGGCGTTGAATTGCTCCGAATTCCAAACCCAGTTCCTCAGCATGTTTGTCAGATCGAATGCGGTGTCCATTTGGTCTCCAAAAGTGCCCCAGTCAAGGCAAAGTTCGGGTCATGCGGGGCGTTTGGGAAAGAAACCAGCATAAAGGTCGTAAATACGGCACACACATCTCAAGCCCAAGCATAGTTGGGTCGATTCTACGCGCCGTTGGAATGGCTCTGTTATTGCTGGAGGCACGCGCATATCGCGCCGGCAAAACGCTGTTTGAGTCAGGACGTGGAACGAAAAACGCTGGATTGATCGCCTGCAGGGGCATTCAGCATCGATAGGGATTGCGCCGAGGCCCATATGGCACGACGATTTAACGACCGAATCCTCGAAACCTACCTTCGAGACATCAACGAGGTTCCACTTCTCACACCGCTCCAAGAGCGAGAGTTGGGTTGGCTCATCATCAATGACGGCTGCTTACAGTCAAAGGACAGGATGATCCGGGCGAACCTGCGACTTGTAGTGGCCATCGGCAAGCAGTTCATGCATCGCGGCATGCCCTTGGGTGACTTGATTGAAGAAGGCAACATCGGCTTAATCCGTGCTGTGGAGGGCTTCGACCCTGCTCAAGGCGCACGGTTTTCGACCTACGCAGCCTGGTGGATCAAGCAATCCATTAAGCGCATGCTGCTGAACGCGACGCAGCCAATTCACGTGCCCGCCTACATGGTGGAGTTGATCGGGAAGTGGCGTCGTGAAGCGGCGAGGCTTGAGGAAGTGCTCGGCCGACCGCCGACCACCGACGAAACGGCTCAAGTGCTGGACATTCCTCTACGCAAAGCAGAAGTCGTGTTGCAAGCCATGCAGACGCGTCGGTCCGCTCGCCGTGGTGTACTTGGCGAAGACGGCGAACCATTAGACTTCACTGAGATTCTTGAGGATCAGCGCAACAGTCGTCCAGAAATGACCGTTGAACAGAGCGATGATTTGGAAGTGGTGCTTGAAGTCATCGAGAGCCTCGCAGATCGTGATCGTCGTGTTTTGAAGCTTCGCTTTGGACTAGAAGGGCAGTCGCCGTTGACATTGAAGCAAATCGGTGCCGTCATTGGTCTGACCCGCGAACGGGTGAGGCAGATTGAAATGGAAACGCTTGCTCGCATCCAGAAGCGACTCATTCAGCGATCTCGCGCAGACGTTGCGCGTCGAAGAGCATCCTGAGCGGGCCGTTTTGAGTCCCTGATCAAGGTGCGCACCGGCTACCATCTGCGAGATGGAAACAATGGCCCAACCCCGTGCATTGCGACAGACACCCTTCCACGACTTCCATGTTGCACATGGTGGCAAACTTGTGGAGTACTCAGGCTGGTCGATGCCGTTGCACTACGGCTCGATCATCGACGAGCATGTGCAGGTTCGTCGAAGTGCCGGCCTGTTCGATGTCTCTCATATGGGGCGGCTGCGGTTCCGGGGACGTGATGCAATTCAATTCCTCGATCACTTGGTCACGCGCAATGTCGCTGACATGCAGCCTGGTCAAGTGCGCTATGCCATGGTCTGCAACGATAAGGGGGGCTGTCGTGATGATGTACTGGTGTACCGCATCGACGAGGCAGAGTGCCTCATGGTCTGTAATGCAGCCAACCGAGCGAAACTAATCGAGCACATAGCCGCCACTCGTGGCGACATGGTTTTTAAGATGGTCGACGAAACCGAATCGACCGCCATGGTTGCGGTGCAGGGCCCCGCGGCGATGGATTTGATTGCGAAGTTTTCGCGGTCTATCCCAGAACTCAAGCGGTATCGCTTTCAGCAGAAGCAGATTTTGATTGCCAAGTTCCTCATCTCGCGAACTGGGTATACGGGCGAAGACGGCATTGAGGCCATCTTGCCCAAGGCGCTTGCTGGCAAGGCGGTCAAAATGATGTTGGGCAATCTTGACGCCGACGAGGCAGTCGTCCGTCCTTGTGGGCTTGGTGCGCGTGACTCACTTCGACTGGAAGCAGGCATGGCGTTGTATGGTCACGAAATAGATGAAGCGACGGACCCGCTGTCGGCGGGTCTTCAATTTGCTGTCAACCTTGACAAGGCCGGCGGCTTCATCGGCCAGGAAGCCTTGCAACGCATCGCTGAGTCAGAGCCTCGTACAAAGTTGATGGGTTTGTTGCTTGAGGGACGCCGCGCTGCTCGACAGGGCATGGACGTTCGTCTCGATGGCCAGTGTGTTGGCCGTGTAACAAGTGGCTGTCTAAGTCCGTCACTGAACGCTTCCATTGCCATGGCCCACGTGAACATTGAGCATGCTGAACCCGGAACGCTCGTTGAAGTGGATCTTGGTCGTGCCGTCGCCCCCGCAGCGGTGTGCGCATTGCCGTTTGACTATCGGTCTGCATCGTCCTGAGCAGTTGGTTCAGCTTGTTTGGCGGCACGCTCGAGCGTGCGTACACGTTTGACCAACTGTGATAACGAAGTGAATGCCAGCATGTTTCGTTTGGCCTGCTCTACAGGCACCGCTGGCGCCCCACCAATCATTTGGTCTGACGCAACAGTCGAGGCGATGCCAGTCTGAGCGATGGCGGTTACGCGATCGCCGATAGATAGGTGTCCTGCGACGCCGACCTGGCCGCCAAGGACGACGTGGTTGCCCATGGTCACACTGCCAGCGACGCCTACAAGTGAAACCAGCAGGCAGTGCGATCCAATTGTTGTGCCGTGGCCAATGGAAATGAGATCCGCGAACTTGGTCCCAGAACCAATACGCGTAGCGCCCATGGTCGCTCGCTCAATGGCGCAATTGCCCCCGAATTCAACATCATCTTCAACTTCGACAATGCCTTGCTGGGGGATTTTGTGGTGCACACCTTTGGATGTCGCGTAGCCAAAGCCATCGCTGCCAACCACGGTGCCGCCATGGACAGTCACTCGGTTGCCAAGCTGAACATGGTCGTAGATCACGCAATTGGGAAACAAAATGCAGTCATCGCCGATTTGAGCATCCGGGCCAACCCATGCGCCGGGATAAATCCAACAGCCTTTACCAACGACTGCACCACGCTCCACAACCGCAAAGGGGTGAATCCGGGTGCCTTCGCCAATGCTGGCGGTCTCATGCACGGCTGCTCGTGGGCTGATGCCACCCTCGGCGTCCATGGGCTCAGGGTGCTGTCGATAGCCATGTAAGGCCACCATTGCTTCACGGAAGGCAAAGTAGGGGTCTTCACATCGCAGCACATTCAAGCCCGCAGGAGTCTCGTCCTTTTTGCCTACAAGCACTGCTGTGGCGCGGGTTGTCTGCAACTGATCCTTGTACTTGGAATTGGCTAAAAAAGTGAGATCGCCGGTCGTTGCCTCTGCTAAGCCACGGCACTGCTGCACCATGGCATCGGGGTCGCCCTCAAGCGTCGCGCCGAGAAGTTGAGCAAGCTCCTGCAATGTGTGTGAGGCCGTCATGCTGATCGCGGTGGAAGAGTAGCACAGGCCCCGGTGGACGGCAGTGTCCCGGGGCTTTGGTCAGGTACACTCAGGTAGCCGATATGCGACTGCTGCTCGCCATGTTTGTCGGATTGCTGCTGCTGGCGGGCCCCATTGGGAGCCCGCTGGTTCAGGTGGCTGCAGCGGATGACCGGCTTGCTGATCGGCCTGTCAGTGCTATTGAGCTTCAGGGCCTCAAACGCGTCAGCGAACAGAAGGTGCTCAACAACATTCGTTCTCGGGTTGGGCAGGCCTACGACCCCGAAACCGCCCGAAACGACGTTAATAGATTGACTCGGCTTGGTGACTTTGGAAGCATCGATGTGGTTGCTGAACTGCAGGAAGACGGCACTGTCACCTTGCGGTACCTGTTCAAGGAAGAAGAACTGCTTGCGGAGGTTTCAGTCGTCGGCAATCGCATGCTCGCTGACTCGGCCCTGCTGGGCCCTACGGGCTTGCACCGTGGCTCGCCACGCGATGACTTTTTGATTCAACGTGGTATTCGATTGATGGAGGACCTATACAAGGGGAAGGGCTTCTATCTCGTTGAAATCACCGTTGATCCCAAGCAACTTGATGATGATGGTGTCTTGATTTACGAGGTCATCGAAGGACCACGTGTGCGCATTCGGGCCATTGAGTTTGTCGGGGCAACGTCATTCACGCCACGAAAACTGCGGGCGCAGATTGAAACATCAACGTGGTTTCCATTGTTGGAGCGTGCGGCGCTTGACGAAGATCAATTGGTCAAGGATGTCGGCAAACTAACGGCCTACTACCGCGATCACGGCTGGATCGATGTTCGTGTTGATCGATCGATTGAAATCAGTCCAGACCAACGCGAAGCCAAAGTGATCTTCCTCATTGAGGAGGGGCGGCGATATACGGTTGGGGCCATCAAGGCGCAGACCACCGAGGGCGGTCCCACGACAGTGCTCAATCAGAGTCAGATTGCGGCGCTCATGACAATCAAGGTTGGCGATGCATTTCGCGCCGATCTGATGCGACGGTCCATCGATGCGATTCAAGATGCGCATGGCGTGATGGGGTATCTCGAGAGCGAAGTTCGCTCGGTGCCTATTCGTCATGGCGACTCCACGGAACTCGATCTGCTTGTGCAGGTGAAGGAAGGCGAGATTGCGGATGTTGGACTGCTGAACATCACGGGCAATACGCTTACGCAAGATCGTGTGATCCGTGGGCAGACGCAACTGAACCCCGGTCATCGATTCGATGGCCGTGAAATTAAGCGTACCGAAGAGCGGATTCGGAACTCTGGCCTTTTCAGCGAGGCCAAAGTGCGATTGCAACGACCCGATCCCACTCGGCCAAATGAGCGTGACGTATTGATCGAGGTGAAGGAGAAGAACACCGGATCGGTCAACTTCGGTGTAGGTGTGGGATCAGATTCAGGCGTGCTGGGCAACATATCGTTGACTCAGAACAACTTTGACATTCTGGATGTCCCCCAGACATTTGGTGAAATGGCTGCGGGGCGAGCCTTCCGTGGCGCAGGCCAGCAGTTTTCAATGAACTTTCAGCCTGGCACCGAAATCTTTGCATATGACATTTCACTGACCGAGCCAAGATTCCTCGACACGCCAATTTCGCTTGGTGGAACGGCGGGGTACTACCGCCGGATTTATGAGGAGTACACGGAGCAGCGGCTCTACACCGGTGGCACCCTGAGTCGAAGGCTCGGCGATATCTGGTTCGGTGACTTGCGACTTGAGTACACCAATGTTCGGTTGAGTGAAATTGCCGCCAATGCGCCAGATCAAGTGCGAGATGACCAAGGCCCCGACAACCTTGTGAGCATCGGTGGTTCGCTTGTGCGAACGACACTCAACTCATTTACAAGACCAACCAGCGGCAGCCGGGCATCGTTGTCGTATTCGAACTATGGAGCATTGGCCGGCGACGTCAAATTCAATCGCACCAGGCTCAGTTACACGACCTACCTTCTATTGGACCGCGATTTCTTAGGCCGTCCGTCCACATTGCGGCTCGATGGGCGATTTGGATTGATCTTCGGTGGTTCTGCGCCCAACTATGAGAAGTTCTATATGGGTGGTCGCTCTTTACGGGGGTTCGCATACCGTGGCGTTGGGCCTAGTGGGACCATCAACGGCGTGGAAACAGACGTTGTGGTCGGCGGCGATCTCATGTGCTCCCTTGGGGGCCAGTACCAGTTTCCACTTGTAGGCGAGTTCCTCGACGGCGTGGTTTTTGTGGATTCCGGCACCGTCAACACGGGTACGGGTGTGATGCCATATAGAGCAGCGGTAGGCTTTGGTTTCCGGGTGTATATTGCGGCGCTTGGGTCAACACCACTGGCCTTTGACTTTGCCTTTCCATTCCTGAAGCAGCCTGAGGATCGAACTCAGTTGTTCAGCTTTGCGGCCGATCTTCCGTTCTGACTTTCACGTTTCGTACCAAAGGCTTCGTAGGAGGCAAACTCATGCATCGAGTCCATCACATCGCCCTATTCGTCGCGATCACCGCGATTTGTGTTCTGTTGGCCGTTCGCCCTGCAGATGGCACCAGTGCCACCTTGGCGGAAAAAACGGTCGTGGCAGTCGTGAATCCAAGCCAAGTACTTGAAGGCCTTGTCGAGCGGGCCGAAGCTGAAGCCCAACTGCGGCAGAAGTTCGAGGAACTCAAGGCACAAGCTGAAGCCCGGACCTCTGAAATTCGCACGTTGCAGGAGCTGATTGAAACGACAACTGACCCTGACGCACGACAAGCGTTGCTTGATGAGATCGATGTGAAAGGCATTAAGGCCGTTGCGTTCGACCAGTTTGCAGCACGTCAATTTGACGTCGATCTTGCACTCCTGCAGCAGAGTTTATACAACCGAGTCGTTGAGTCGGTAGGTGAGTTGGCGCAGGCCAACAGCATTGACATCGTGTTAGTCAACGACAATGCATCACCGATCATGATTAACCCTGAGTTGCGAGTTCCTCGGGCGACACAGGTTGAGGAGCAGATTTCACAGCGGCGCGTGATGTTTGCTTCGTCGACTGTCGATATCACCGAAGCGTTGATTCTTCGAATGAATAATGCACACAGCGAGCAAACCGGGCAGCGTTGAACGCCCACTGGAGTCGACACATGAAAACAGTGCGTACCACGACAAAGACTTGGCGCAGAGTGCGAAACACAGGCTTAGTAGTCGGTATTATTGCCCTTGGGGCAACCGCCGCGAGGCTCGCGCCAACACCGTCAACTGTCGCCGTAGTTGATCTTGGCACGGTGTTCAACAGCCTCGATGCTTGGACAGCGTTTCAAGACCAAAAAGTGACGAAGGCCGAAGTAGCGCAATCTGACGCAGCAGTTCGACGCGCGGCAATTGAAGAGTTGCAGGCAGATCTCGAGGACTATCCAGAATCCAGCGAACGGCACCTTCATGCACTTCGCGATGTGCAACTGGCGGCGATTGAGTATGAGGCCAGTTTGCAAATGGCTGAGCAACGACTGCTGCAATTCGAGTCGCGGAGCATCCGAGTCCTATACGAGTCGATTCGCGTTGGATCAGAAGCGTTTGCCAAGGCCAATGGGTATGACTTGGTGCTCGTTGATGACGGCGTTGATCCGATTCCGGAGGACTCAAAGGACCCCATCGCATTGATTTCCAGTCGACGGGTGTTGTACGCCGGAAAAACCCTTGACGTAACGGCTGCACTGATCGCTGACATGAACGCCAAGTACCGCACGGAGCACGGTGGTTGATTGTATGGCTGCGCAGACTTCAACTGGGGGGGCTCCAATGCGAACAACTTCTGCCGAGCTGGCGGGGCTTCTGAACGGGCGATTGATAGGGCCTAGTGATCTCCCGCTGACGAGTATCGCCACCCTCAATGATGCTGGCCCCGAGGCATTGACGTTTATTACATCACCCAAGTGGGCGCAGCGATGGGCGTCCTGCGGCGCTGTTGTTGCCCTAGTTTCAGATGGCGTTGATGTTCCGGGCCACGACGCATCGAGCCGGGCGCTCATCGTTGTCAAGGATGCCGAGGTCGCCATGCTTACCGTGCTTGAAGCGGCGTCGAGTCACTTTCGTCCGCTTCCAGAGCCGGGCGTCCGTGATGGTGCTCATGTGCATTCAGGTGCGAGTCTCGGTGAGCGAGTGTTTGTAGATCACTGTGCGGTAATCGGACCAGGCGTCAGCATTGGCGACGACGTTCAAGTGCATGCTGGAGTAGTCATTGCCGATGGTTGCATCATCGGCGATCGAACTGTGCTCCAGCCCAACTGCACGATTGGGGGCGATGGATTTGGTTACCGACACGAAGCCGACTCTGGGGCGCTTCGGCGCATTCCGCATCTAGGTAATGTCGTCATCGGGGCCGACGTAGAGATCGGCTCGGGTAGTTGTATTGATCGCGCCAAGTTTGGGTCAACCACAATCGGCAATGGCACCAAGCTCGACAATCAGGTGCAGGTCGCACACAACTGTGTATTGGGATCAGGCATTGTCATTGCTGCTCAGACAGGCATTGCCGGATCGGTCGAAATCGGTGATGGGGCAATGATCGGAGCACAAGTAGGCATTGCCCAGCACCTTCGTATTGGGGCGGGGGCTCAGGTGGCCGCTTCATCGGGTGTCATGCGTGATGTGCCCGATGGCGCTGTCGTAGGGGGCACTCCGGCCATTCCATTGCGTGAGAAATTGCGGGAGGTGGCCGCTCTGCGTAAACTTCCGGAACTTATTGCCGCCCTGAAAGGGCGCACTGACTGACTGTCCCACTGAATTTCCCGCAATGCCAGAACAACCCCCTAGTCCGGCCCTTCAGCCGTCGACCCCGATGCAACAGACGGTGGCCGAAGCTGTCTCAGTGGAAGGGCGAGGACTCATGTCAGGGTCGCCCGTTACGTTGACGATTGAGCCAGCACCGACAAATCACGGGTTGGTCTTTGAACGAACCGATCTTCATCCGACGGTGCAAATCCCAGCGCTTGTCGAACAATGTGTTGACAGGCCTCGTCGTTCTGCAATTGCAAAGGGCGATGCAGTTGTCGAAACGGTTGAGCATTGCCTATCCGCGCTTGTTGGCTTGGGCGTAGATAATGCCTTGTTGCGTATTGACTCAACTGAGGTCCCTTTGGGAGACGGCAGTGCCAACCCGTTTCTTGAAGCCATCGACTCAGTCGGATTGGTCGGCCAGGATGCGGTTCGAAACTCGATCAAGGTCGACTCGCCGATTGTCATCGAAAGCGGCGATGCAATGATCGCGGCGTTCCCGACATCTGGTCCAGGGATGCATGTTTTGTACGAGTTGGACTACGGATCGCACACGGGCCGGATTCCACGGCAGGCGTATGCAATTGACCTCACACCGGAGCGCTATCGCGATGAGCTTGCAAGCGCTCGTACCTACTCCCTCGCAGAAGAAGCCGAGTCGCTGCAGGCCAAAGGCTTGTGTACACACCTATCGCCAGCGGAGGTCTTGGTCATTGGGCAGGATGGTCCCATTGATAATGCGTGGCGCTTCGATAATGAACCCGCCCGCCACAAGGTGCTCGACCTGATTGGTGATCTGGCGCTTGTAGGCGCTCCGATTCAAGGCAGAATTGTCGCATCTCGAAGTGGACATGTGTTGAATCGGCAACTAGCGGCCAAGTTGCGAGAGCAAGCATCATCCGCGAGTCGTGCAGTGGCCACATCAGGCAACTTCATGATGGACATTCGCGCGATTCAACGCATTATGCCGCATCGATATCCAATGCTGCTGGTCGATCGGGTGATTGAATTGGAGGGCGACGAGCGAGCAGTGGGGGTCAAGAATGTCACGATCAATGAGCCATTCTTCGGCGGCCATTACCCGCGTACGCCAATCATGCCAGGCGTGTTGATTGTCGAGGCGATGGCGCAACTGGGCGGCTTATTGTTGAGTCAGCGATTGGAAACCACGGGAAAAATTGCAGTGTTGTTCAGTCTTGACAAAGTGAAACTTCGACATCCCGTGACACCGGGCGATCAGCTCGTGCTTGAAGCGAGAACGCTTCGTGCAACATCACGCATGGCGTCGCTTGAATGTCGTGCATATGTCGGTGACAAAGCTGCTGCCGAAGCCGCCATTAGGTTCATGATGGTTGATGCGGAGCAGGAGTAGTCGCATGCCAGAGATTCATCCAACTGCAGTCGTACATGACACCGCAATTCTGGCCGACGATGTGCACATCGGAGCCTATTGTGTGATCGGCCCCAATGTCGACATTGGCCAGGGCTGTGAGATCATGGATCACGTGCATATCAAGTGCAATACGACGATGGGTGTCGGCAATCGTGTACATCCATTTGCGTCGCTCGGTGGTGATCCGCAAGATCGAAAATACAACGGTGAGACGACTTCATTGCGCCTCGGGGATCGTAATCACATTCGCGAGCATGCCACCTTGCACCGAGGCACTGGCAATGGTGGTGGGGAGACTGTCATTGGTTCGGATTGTTTGATCATGGTGGGTAGCCACATTGCGCATGACTGCATTCTTGGCAATCATGTGACACTCGCTAATCAGGTGATGCTTGCGGGCCATGTCGCTATGGGTGACGGGTCGGCTATCGGGGGAGGCGCCGGCGTACATCACTTTGCGACCATCGGACGGCTTGCGTTTGTTGGCGGTCTTGCAAGAGTTGCCCGAGATGTGCCACCATTTGTCATTGTTGAGGGGCATCCAGCGGAAGTACGCACAGTCAACGTTGTGGGCTTAGTGCGTTCGGGCATCGATCAGGACACAATTGAGTCGCTCAAGGGTTGCTTCAAGCGGCTTTTTCGAGAAGCTGGCCCGGTGTGCGAACGGTTGCCGGGAATACGTAAAGTGCATGCCCAGTTGCCCATTGTTTTGGAATTGTGCGATGCGGTTGAAGCTGCCGGCGTGGGTACTCATGGGCGGGCTCGTGAGGCGGCGAGAACTGACGACCGCTGGGCCCGCACGCGCTGAGGCATTGCCTCAGTCTTCGTCGTCCAACTCATTCAGGTAATCGTCGCGGTCATCGTCGTCGCCGGGTACATCTTCGTCGTCATCGAGAGCATCCTCGTCATCATCGTGAACATCAAGGCCATCGGGGTCAAGGTTCACCGGTGCTTCATCATCGGAAATGACCAGTTTGTCCTCGTCATCCTTAGAAGCCAGCGGCGTATCACTTTGGGGTTCAGCTTCGCTGCTGCTGGAGCAATCACCCGGAGATGTGTTCTCGGCGTTTTCCCATGTGTTCGATGGCAAAGGTGAGTCAGGTGTCAGGTAATTCATTGGTGCGATGAGGCCTGCTATTGGGGTGCTGGTTCAGTGTGCGTCGAAGCTTGCTCAAGGAGTGGGACGAGCCACGTATCAAGTGTGTCCGACAGCAGCAGCATGCCTCCGGCGGAGCGCCCAAACTGAATTCTACCCGCCACCGGAAACAGGTCAACGGTTTCCATGAGTCGCCCATGGGCATCAAGTCGACGGATGCGATGCACAGTTCGAGCTTCAGTAGGCAAGAGCGCATCGTGCAGCACGTCTGTGGGGTGGACTACAACAACCTCGTCCCCGGTCATGATGGCCACTGAGGGGCTGGTTTGGGTCTGTGATGCCTCGGCCCACAGAAGTGCACCCGCAGCATCTAGCCTGAAGAGTCCTTGGTCTGTCACGACGATCAATCCGTCGCCAGTGGGCACGAGCTCGATGTGTCGTGACATGTCCCAGCCCCAAGGTATGTCCACCTCGCCGAGTTGTGCGCCACTGCGGGGGTCGCGGCGGTCGATCAGCCCGTTGTGCGAACGCGTGATAATTGCCTTGGGCAGCACTACAGCACCGCGCAGAGCTTGCTCATTGGCAATATCCGCAAGCCACCACCATTGATCTCCAGGGCCTGGTGCGAAAGCCATGGCGTTGGCATCGCCTAGCAGGATGCCGTTCAAAGGGCCTCGATCCAGCCACGTTGCGCTTGGCATTCGTGGTGGGTGAGACCAAGGGGATATGCGGCCCTGGGCGTCCACAATGTGCAGCGAACTTCGGCCACTGGATGGATCGTTGAGCAGCAGCACAATGCGATGTTGCAGGGCCACGGCATCAACGGGCCACCCCTTTGGTGGTTGTCCAATCTCGGTGCCGGAGTGCAGATCCACCAGGTACACCCGATCTCGACCGGCCAAGGCAGCGATGTCACTCGTGGCAGCCAGCAGTACCGGTGGATCGATCTCCTGTGCAAATTGATCCAGATTCAAGGTCCATCGCATCGAGCCATCATCGCGGCGGCGACTTTGAAGTTTGCGCCCACCACCAATGCGATCGAGGACCATAACGATTTGGGTATCGTCGGTCGCGATGACCGATTCAAGCATTCCATCGAGTGTGGTGGTCCAAGCCTCATCCACCAATGGTGACTCATGCCAGGTCAGCCGGCTCCCGTCTTGCAGAAGAAGCCCGTCATTACGGGGCAATGGAATAGCTGCGCCCGGTAGCCGCCGAGCCGAACCACCAGATCGAAGTGGCCCTGCAGTGACATCACGTATGGAGTCGATTCGTGTTTGATTGAATTTCGCCACATGCGCAATGGCAATGGCATCTGGTCCACTTGCAGAAGCCATCAGTTGAAGCGCATTGGACTGAGGCACGTCGCCCTTGATAGCACTTGTGCGAAGTATTGTGCCTAGGTTCATCGACGGGGGCGGCCAAACAACCGCGTGCTCTAGGCCGTGCCGACTCAGCCGACGTGAGGCCAATGCTGCGATGGGTGCATGAATGCCAGACTCATGCGCCCAAGTCTGTCCAGTTGGATCGGAATCTGCAGCAAGCCAGGACTCGATTGCCTTATCCACACTGCTGGGCTCAACCCAGTCGCCGCGTGCCAAGTGCAGCCTTGCCAAACTCGAGTCCTCACCATGAAGCACTTGCAATGCTGCCTCAATCAGTCCGCGGTCGTCTGGATCGCCAGGATCAAGCACCCCAAGTGCAGCAATCGTGCTGTCGATGGCAGCCTCTGGCGAAACTGTTCGACCAATGGTGAGTGTTCCGGGTAAGTGTGTTTGAACCAAGTCGCGTCGCCGCGCGTTGACTGCAAGGTCAATGATTGCCAGACGAGGTTCAAGGGCCTCGGGTGATTCCTCCATGCGCCTGTTTAGACGAGCAAGTCCAGATTCAATTCCACTGACAGCGGTGATTGATGTAGGACCCGAGATGATGATGAGTCCATCAATCGATGTAGCATGGCCACCTCCCACATGATGGATGGCGCCAAGGGGTCGACCGTCTTGGATATGTAGCGTGACAAGTTGGTCGCCAAGTGGTACGAGCACCGCATCACCAACACGGTGGGGGCGGCCCGTGGGAAGTTGTTGGCTATCGTCAGTCCACTTCCACTCTTGGGTTGGTGTGCCATCATCAGCCAGGGACCACCGAATGACGGATCGCCCGCTGGTGAGGAGAGCCGAGCCCTGGGCAGGTAAGACTGCCAGCGTGTTGGCGGCCGGCGAACCGGGGTCGGTGGGCAGTGTCGATTGAATAGCTCCGGTCTCTGGATTCAACACGAGTACATGGCGGTGATCGGCTGACAATGTGGCCAGATGTGGACCTACACGCAGTGGCCTGGACAATGCCCAGGGTTCAGGTGCAAGGTTACTGCGAGACGTCCATCGCCCAGGTGTCATGCGTCGTAGCCAATCCACAGAGCCATCTCGCGGGTCCAGTGAGGCCAGCGCACCGGTTCCAGTTTGGGCAATGATGGAACGGTCATCTTGAATCACTTCATCACTGGGCCAAACCACACCACGCATCGAAGCTCCCGAAGCGCCAAGGAACCGAAGCCATCGCTTTTTGCCCGTTTCCAGATCCAATGCAATCAACCACGATTCCACTTGCATTGCGCGTCCATGGCGACGCATTGGAATGAACACTGCACCGTCGGCTACAAGTGGTGCGCCAGATGGCCGCATTGCGCCAGTGTCATCATCCAGCGAGGCCGGGTCGAAGTCCCATCGAAGCGCCCCGTTATCTGCGGCAAGTCGCATGATTCGGCCGCCACCTTCAAATCCCGTCGATACTGGTTGCCCAATCCAGGCAATGATGTCGCCGCCTCGAACGGCATCAACTGTCAACACGCCACCATGTGTCTGGCCCGGTGCAATGACATCTGCACCGAGACTTTCACGATGCCACAAGGTTTCGCCATTGATGACGTCGAGACACTCAATTCGATCCGGTCCAGACAATACAAGTACATCGCCAGTGACCAAGGGCAACATGCCTGGAGATGTTGGTCTTCGCTGCCATAGTGGGGCAGCAATTAGGTCATGTGGAATCGCATCACCATGCCGCAGCGTGCTTCCTACGTTGTCGGGTTGGATAGAGAGGTTTAGTTGATCCCGAAGTGGGTGCTCCTTGGGCGCACTGTCCAGCCACCGCTTAGCGGAGGCCAATGCGCCCGTGGCCGCTGCCTGCCGCGCGCGACGCATGGCATCGACATTGTCGCTGGGCAAGGCGCCGGCAACTCGCCTCTCGCGTTCGACAAGCGAAT
>JABAAC010000144.1 GCA_014238965.1 Phycisphaerales bacterium
ACCGTGTGGCACCAGTAGTTCAGTGATGGCTGGGTTTCTTTTCCAGAACGACGACAACTGGAATCACCAGCAGGAACGGAATTGCAAGGGTCAGCCCGATGGACCCCAGGCACGTCGCGTGCAGTTGCCCTTCTAGATAAGCCATGATGCCTGCCATCAGAAAAACGCCCGTGACGGCCACAGCTGATGCCAACCCGCGACTCTCTGGGAAGGGCGTGACCGCTCCGGCATTGGCGCCGGGGAAGACCAAGCCTGCGCCCAGCGCCAGCAGCATGCTTGCCCCGACGAGCACGGTAGCCATGGTGGTTGTTGAAAGTTCAACGGACCAAAGGGCCATCAATCCCAGTCCCGGCACAAGGGCGATGAACATGCCTGCCCAGATCAAACTTCGGCCACTGGCGCGACGCGCAAGCCTTCTACCAATAACCAAGCCGAGAATATACGCGCCCACCGTGAAGCCCGCGAGCCATGGATAGACCTGGACCGGGATCGACAGGTCCTTTGAATACCAGAACGGCATCGCTGCGTAGTAGCCAAGCAGCGCGCCAGAACAGGTGATGTAACAGAGCGCGTTTGCCCAGAACGTCCTATTACCAAGAATGCACAAGAGCGCACGGCCGCTGGGAGGTCTGGAGTACTTCGATCCGCGTGGGTGTGTCTCTGGCAATGTGCGCCACACAGCCAGCATGATGAGGATTGTCATGACCAGGAACGCGGCGAAGATCCATCGCCAGGATGCATATGCAACGAGGTAGCCACCGATGACCTGGCCGAACATGGGAATGCTCGCGGTACACATGCTCACATGGCCCAAGGAGTGCTTGGCCTGCTGTGGTGGTCGTGATTCAAAAAGAATGCCCCGCCCAATTGGGCTCATGGCCGAGAGACCAAGGCCTTCAAGGCAGCGTCCGATCCCGAACACGACGACCGACTCACTGACAAGTACAACGGCGGAACCCACTGCGGCCAATGCCAGTCCGACCAGCAACGGCCCGCGACGGCCGAAGCGATCACTGATCATCCCCCAGGCAAGTTGTCCCAGCGCAAAGCAGATAAAGAAGGCGGCAATCGTCGCCCGCATCGCATCGCCGGATACTTCGAATACCTGTTCAAGTACTGGAAGCGCAGGCAGGGACAGCTTCATCCCACCCCAAGCCAGCATCATTCCCGCAGCAAGCAGGATGATGCTTGGAGTACCAGTCGACTTGTCCAGTTCCTGCAGCTTTGCCATCCGATGCAGGCTCCCTATCTGCCCTCTTTAACTGGTTTTAATATACTTGACCAAGCAGCAAGCCCCTGCCGAGGCGCACGGACGCATAGGTCCGGTCCGACTCTCAGCCTGAAGCACCGGATTGCACTGTTTCGCGCACCGAGTGGTGCCGATTCTGGTGACACCTCATAGGGCCAGCATCGTCAGTCCCGGTTGCCTGACCGATGGCATCCTCCACATAGGGGCGTTCACGGTTATTATCAAGACCGCAGTTCAGCTCAAACACACAAACCGAACGTCCCCTATAGGAGAACCACACCATGAATGTCGGACAAGCACTCGTCGGAGGAATCATCGGAGGCGCCATCAGCCTGCTTCTCATGTGGCTGCTATTTGGCGTCTTCGGTCTGCCGCTCGTGGCAGTCAATGTGTACATCGGCGTGGCCTTCGCCGGCTTTTTTAGCTCATTTTTCGCCATCATCTTCAATTGCAGTGGTGGTTCGGCGAAAGACTGAGCCTCAGACTAAACGCCACCCATTCGCTCCATCGTCCTGCACGCCAGTAGTGACAGTTCTGATGACACCCTTGCTATCACCGCAAGAAATCTACTCTGTTGATACCGCTACGTCGGTGTGATTGCACGTTGCTAACGTGATTGTCGGGCGGGTTCTGCGATTGGAGCAACGATCACATTGCTTCCCCCATCGTATTCAAGTCCAGCCCTCGATTACGGCCAGGAGGTCGTTCACATCCACCACTCCGTCATCGTTGATGTCCGCCGGGCAGAAGATCATGCATGGGCCCCAATCATTGATAATCATCAGCAAGTCGTCCACGCCGACCACACCATCGTTGTTGACATCAGCCGGCAACTCGATCTCGAACTCGACCACCCAGCCTTGGAGCCCGTCTGGACCGAACCCCCAACCAGCAATGACCTTGCCATCGTCGGAAATCGCCGTGGCGGAACCAAGATCCCAACCCGAAAGATCCACGCCTTGACCAGCCAACCACGTGTCCAACTTGACCATCCCTAATTCCTGCATCCAGATGAAAGCGTCGCGATCCCAGCCAAATCCGCAGGTACCAACAATCGTATCTCCACTCTCGTTCACGTCGAACGCGTATCCACTGAAGTTAAAACCAGGCAGCACACCGATACCCACAGCACCTGTCGACTCCGTCCATCGCCAAGCCTGATCGCCGTAAAATGAACCGACGATGACCGAACCGTCCGAGTTCACCGCATTGGCATCGCCAACGCTGCCTCCCGACGACGTGGTGATGGAATGCTGGGTACCACCCTCCCAGTAC
>JABAAC010000147.1 GCA_014238965.1 Phycisphaerales bacterium
AACAGGCCGACTACATCAGCGTGCCCGTCGAAGGCCCATACAAACCTGACCACTACCGCTATTGATGCTCAAAGCGCACTGAATCTTGACTTCATTTGACACAGGCTCTCATCTCCCTGTTTCCAACTCACGGGCCCGTCACCTTGGTGACGGGCCCGTTGTAGTTGAAGCCCTAGGCATTCCTAAGCTGGCAGCTACAGTGGAGACCATGGACCACACCACCCTCATTCATGCCGCTGCCAAGCACTGGAATGCCCTGGCCGCCTTTGCCTGGACATCCGGCCAAAAAGGCCATGGGGCAGTGGTAGTGCACTGTGAGGACTTGATTGCTGAGGCCGTGCCAGCGATGAATTGGTTCGCCGCAGCAGATGTCCCCCCTGGAGATGACTTTCGAACGCTCATGGTTCAGTCTGATGCCCATCACGACGTTGTGTTGGTGGTTGTCACCGCGGAGGAGGACATTGCAATGGTGCTCTCAGCAAGCGATGGACGTCCCTCCCCGGAGGCTTGTGCCAAAGAAGCTTGTGGAGAGTCGTAACGCTTGGGAGCCCGCTCGGATATCCTGCCGCCCTCCTGTGAGCGACCCACTTGGCCATTACTGCGGGTTGGCATTTCTGCGGCTTCGAAAGCCGCTGCACTGGTATGCGCAGGAACTAGGTGACGCGGCATGGGGCATTCGACGCCTGCATCTGCTCATGCAAAAACAATACAACCGAGGCCAAGACGGCGCGGGTGTTGCCGTTGCGAAGTTCGACATGCCACCAGGGCTTCCCTTTCTTCGTCGCATTCGCTCGACTCGGCACAACGCGCTAGAACGAATCTTCGATGGACTTACCGGCGACCTTGAAGGGCTTGATGAACGGCCGTTGACGATCGAGTCCGAACCGTACTGGATCAAACGCGCTGACTTTTTAGGCCAGGTCTATCTTGGACACTTGCGATACGGCACACAGTCGGGGCGCGGGGTCAACTTTTGTCACCCGCTGCTTCGCAAAGACAACACCACCAGTCGAAATCTGGCCCTTGCAGGCAACTTCAACATGACCAACTCGCCGGAGTTGTTCAAAAGGCTTGTTGAATACGGGTTGCACCCGGTTGGCGACTCCGACACACAAGTTGCGCTTGAACGCATTGGCTACTGCCTCGATCTTGAACATCGCCATCTTCGGAGCACGATGGGACCAGGTTCCTTTCTTGGACTGGACGGCCGGGAGTTGGTCGATGCCGTCGCCGCGGAAGTCGACATTGCACGCGTACTCCGACGAGCATGCGAAGACTGGGATGGTGGCTGGTTCTTCGGTGGCTTACTCGGAAGCGGTGATGGCTTTGTCTTCCGAGACCCACACGGCATTCGCCCAGGCTTCTGGTATGAAGACGAAAACGTCGTTGCTGCAGCTTCTGAGCGGGCCCCACTGACGAGTGTGTTCAACGTTGAGCCAGATCAGGTCCGCGAAGTCGAACCCGGGACGGTTGTCATCATCCGTCGCGATGGCAGCGTGTCCTCTGAGCGATATATCGACGAGCAACCACGGCGTGAATGCACGTTTGAGCGCATCTACTTCAGCCGGGGGAATGACCCGGCGATCTACACAGAGCGCAAACGTCTAGGCGGCCAACTTGCAAAGCACGTGCTGGACATGGTTGACTGGAATGTTGCACGCACAATGTATTCATTCGTGCCCAACACGGCGGAGACGGCGTTTCTTGGATTTGTGGAAGAAACACAACGGCTGGTCCGAGCGAAACAAGTGGATGCGGTATGGAATCACATTCAAACCGGCGACGTCGGGCGAGATGATATTGAAGCATTGGTCACGCCACAGGTTCGAGCAGACAAAATTGCGCACAAAGACCAACGGCTTCGCACCTTCATCACACATGACACGGCTCGCCGCGACTTAGTTATGCACGTGTATGACATCACACGATCGCTCGTGACCAACGACGACACCCTTGTTGTTCTTGATGACTCCATCGTGCGCGGCACCACGCTGCGAGAATCCATCGTGACTATCTTGTCTAGGTTGAATCCGCATCGCATCGTTGTGGTGTCGTCAGCCCCGTTAATCAAGTACCCCGACTGTTACGGCATCGACATGAGTCACCTCAACCGATTCGTGGCGTTCCAGGCCGCGATTGCGTTGCTGCATGAGCAAGGAAACGAGTCGCTGTTGGAGGAGGTCGAGGCTGACTGCCGGAGCCAGATGGACCTGCCTGATGAAAAACTGACCAACCACGTGCAGCGAATCTATGCCCCATTCTCAGACGCCATGCTTGCAGCAAAGGTGGCTGAGCTGGTGAGACCAAAAGATGTGCCCTGGACTGGCCAATTGGATGTGGTGTATCAGTCCCTTGATGGGCTCAAAGCTGCCATGCCCCAATACACGGGTGATTGGTACTTCTCAGGCGACTATCCCACCCCAGGGGGATTGCGGGTCCTCAACCGCTCCTATCTGCATTGGCGAGATGGGAAGGATGTTCGGGCCTACTAAAGACGAAAGTCGAGTCTCCTGAGTCACAACACTGAACTCTTGACCCTCGACTTGATTCCAACCCCGTTTCCCGGTCTAATACGCGACTCGATGCATACTGCCACTGTGGCCGTATGCCCCACTGGAGTGCCCCCATGGCTCGCTATCTCGGTCCCAAAGTGAAGTTGTCACGTCGCGTCGGTGTTCCAATTGCGGACATTCCCAAGCACACTGCCCGCCGCCAACTTAATGCGCCAGGCATGCACGGCTTCCGCAACCGTCGGCCCAAGGATTACGGCATTCGGCTCACTGAAAAACAGAAGCTGCGGTTCCACTACAACATTCTCGAGAAGCAAATGCGGCGCTATGTCGCCGAAGCAAGCCGTCGTCAGGGCAACACTGGCGAACTGCTGTTGCAGCTACTGGAAGGTCGTCTTGACAACCTGCTACGTCGTAGTGGATTTGTCCGCACCATTTGGGCTGCGAGGCAGACTGTCGTGCACGGCCATGTACTTGTGAACGGCAAAAAAGTTGACCGACCCAGTTACGCCGTCAATCCAGGTGATGTCATTACGTTCCGGGAGGGGATTCAAAAAATCGTCCGGGAAAACATGGAGTCGCTCGCTGGCCACCTGACGCCAGAGTGGCTCGACGTCAACCCGTCCGAACTTCGGGCGACAGTCACCGGCGTTTCCATTCCTGACCGTATTCCGTTTGAGGTGAATACCAACCTCATCGTCGAGTTCTACCGCTGATTCACTCCAACCGCGGCTTCGCTGCGGGGTGATCGGCGACACGGTGCGCCCCATTGGCGTACGATCGACCGTTCAAGCCCCGTGGTCTGCCCACGGGGCCTTTTCGTTCATGCTTCGCGCCCTCCGCAAATACAACCGTCTGCTTCTAGCCGTCTTTGGCTCTGGCATCATGATCGTCTTCCTGTTGGGCAACGCCGACGTTGTTGGCTATTTCAGCGGGCTTGGCGGAAGCACCTCCTACATCGCCAAATTCGCTGATGGCCGCACAATAAGCCGTCAAGACTTAGCGGCTGTGCAACAGGAGTTACAGGTACTGGAGCGGCTGCAGCCAATTCTCCAACCGCTGCCCGTGATCGGCAACATCACACGCGAACCAGACGTCTTCATTCAACTGATGCATGAAGCGAACGCCGCGGGCATGGTCAGCGGCCCGGGCGCCGTGTTGATCAATGATGAAGACATGGTGCGGCTCTCCGCCCAAACAGGCTACAACCCAGTTGTCATCAAGCGGGCTTTAGCGAACTATGAGGGCATACAGCGATACCTTCAACACGTCATCCGCGCTGGCATCCTGTCAGATCGACGTTTGATGCGTGAAGGCCGGCGACAATTCGAAAGCGCCGATACTCGACTTGCAATCATTCCAGCCAACGCCCAAGACGCGACGGCCGACCCAACTGATGCTCAGCTACAGGCACAGTACGAGGCGTGGAAAGACGTGCCCCCAGGCGAGGGCGACCACGGCTTTGGCTACCGCCTGCCAGATCGCGTGTCTGCCGAATGGCTCATTGTTCCCCCCAGCGCAATTGAAGCGGGCGCCCGCGAGTCCATTCGCAATGACGACACTGACGTGCGCATGTTCTGGCGACGAAACGAAGGTGGCCGATTCCCCGCGATCGGTGATGCCACCGAAGTCCCGCAGGTTGTCATCGAGGCGTTCATCGACGAAGAGACCACCTCGCGACAACGTGAGTTAGAACGCAAGGCGTCGGACCTGCTGCGTGCGCCTCGCCGTGGATTTGAATCACGTGATGGCGTTGTTGCCCTGCCCGAGGACTGGGCAGATAAGCAACTTGCTCTGGAAGACCTCCGTATCGAACTGATCGACCAATTCAACATGCCAGAGGGCTCGGTGCCTGCCGTGACGAACACCGGCTCGTCGCTGGTGTCGACCTCTGATGTTGCCGACAACACCGCCTTGCGATTTGTCGGCACGGACCGATTCGGGCCGACACCAGATGGCAGCCGGCCACGATGGGCGATCGCCGACCTCCTTGGTGCACTCAATGAATTCGGCGAAAGTGGCGTGCCACTGCAGGAGGGCGTGGTCATGCCAGTGTTGACCACACCAACGGGCGACCGAATCTTCCTTCGCATTACGGATTCGGCGCCAAATCGAGCCCCAAAGAACCTCGCGGAAGTGCAAAAGGAAGTCGATGAAGATGTCCGGCGACTCGCCCGCTTCAACGACATCGTCGCTCGAACACCCGAGATTCAGGCCTTGGCAAATGAAGGTGGCCTGCAGGCCGTCGTGGACACGTGGAGCCTTGATGCACCGCGAACCACCAATATCCGCCGTGGTGCCACCAACACCGTCTCCGGGCTTGGTGAGGACGGCACCGTCACCAACGCAATCATCAACCGCAGCATTGAACTTGGAGCGTCTCCTCTTTCCGACGTTTCCGAAGCCGATCGAATTGTGATCACACCAAGTGATCGCCATCTCGCTGTTGTCGTTGCACGACTCGACCGCCGCATCCCCGCCAATGAGTCCATTTGGACGGCAATTGTAGATAGCGGTCAACTTGTGTACCTGACCGCTGCCGATGAATATGGCGGCCCGGGCATGCCCGACTTGGCCGAGTCATTCTCATATGACGCACTGAGTGCCCGCCATGGCTACAAGCGATCTGTGAACAATGACTCCGACGATGCCGCGAACGACACGAACACCGCCGATGACACCACCGCATCTGACGATGACGCCACCGCGGCCGACGCGTCCTGACCACTACGCGAGACTGCACCAATGACCACCGCACCCATATCGCTTTCCGCGGTGAGCTTTGAGCAGTTCACCAATCTCGATCTTCGCGTGGCAACAATTACGCACGCTGAAGCACACCCAAATGCGGACCGACTGTTAAAGATTCAGCTTGATGATGGCACCCCTGAGGGACGGCAAGTTTGCGCTGGCATCAAGTCGTGGTATGAGCCTGAGTCACTCGTGGGCACACAAGTGGTCATCGTGGCCAACCTCGAACCACGCACAATTCGTGGCGAAGTGAGCCAGGGCATGATCATGGCCGGCTCAGCCGTTACTGAAGGTGGAAACAAGGAAGACGTCTGTGTGCTTCGCGTTGACCGCCCGCTTCCACCAGGGTCCAAGGTCAGCTAACGCAGTAGCTTAGATGGACTCGACGACGGCCCAATCTCGATCGCTCAGAACAACACCGCCGTTACGTTGACGGACCGTCGCATCGCGACGCCGTGAACGCTCGCACATGAGCGCCTCGCGAAGATCCTCGACGACGATCGATTCCCCACCGAATGACACGCGAGACACTTCGAACAAGTCGCATAGGTCTTCGGCCAACACTACCAAGCGATCCTCTGGATCCGGAATGACCAGCCCAGCATCGAGGCTCTTCTCGATACCGCGGGCCTTGGCCTCTTCCAATGCCTTGAGCGCCGACTCACGAAGTGGCCATACGTCATTCCAGACATCGTCTACTGCTGTATCAGACACTTGCCGTACTGTCTGCAGGTGCACGCAGGCGTCGTCGCCGTGCAGGCACCGCCACGCTTCGTCCGCCGTATGCGGGAGCACCGGCGCAAGTAACGTGCACAATAACTCGGCAATGCAGTGCAGCACCGCCTGTGCCCTCCGCCGCCGATCGCTGTCGCCATCGCAGTACAAGCGGTCCTTCATGGCCACGCAGTAGCGAGCCGACAACGTGTCGTTACAGAAGTTGAAAATGGCCAGATGGGCTTTTCGAAACTCGTACGAGTCCCACGCCGCCAACACCGTGGATCGAAGCCCCGCCGCCTCACTGAGCACCCATGCGTCAATTGACTGCGGTGGCACCGATGCCAGATCATCCTCAGCGGGTGTGTAGTCACCCACATTGCCAAGCAAGAAGCGAATTGTGTTGCGGACCTTTCGATACGACTCGCCGGCAAGTTGAAAGAGTTCCTTGTCGGCACCGGTGTCGTTCTCGTAGGCAAGCGATGACACCCACCACCGGCATACATCGGCGCCAACGTCCTTGAGCAGGTCCTGCATATCAAGCGCGTTGCCCCCGGACTTGCTCATCTTGCGGCCGTCGCGGTCAACGATGAAACCGTGCGTCAAAATCGTTTTAAACGGCGGCTGTCCCGTCACCCCCAACGCGGGCAGTAGCGACAATTGGAACCACCCTCGATGCTGATCGGAGCCTTCCAGATAAAGATCGGCGGGATACCCAAGGTCACGCTGCTGCATAACGGCGTGCCATGATGAACCCGACTCCATCCACACGTCAAAAATGTCATACATCTTGGTCAGCGTCGAGGGGTCGACGTCGCCACAGTCGGGGTCTCCGGCATGGTCCCATTGCTCAAGCAACTGCTCGGGAGTCTCGGTGAACCACGCATCGGCACCCTTTGCTCTAAATACGTCGGCCACCGCACGCGTGCTTGCAGCCGTCAGCACGATGTCGCCATCGCTGGTCAGAAACGTGGGGATTGGTAAGCCCCACGCACGCTGCCGCGAGAGACACCAGTCAGGCCGCGTCTCCACCATGCCACGCATGCGGTTGCGGCCCCAATCTGGGACGAAGTCAATATCCCCGTCAATGGCTTCCAGCCCCCGCTGCCGCATTGACTTGCCGTCCCACGGTACATCAACATCGACAAACCACTGCTCAGTGGCTCGGAAAATGACCGGCGTCTTGGTGCGCCCGTCAAACGGATATGAATGCTTGTACTCCACGCACTGCACAAGATTCCCCTGCGTGCGCAGATGATCCACAACAATGGCATTGGCATCCCATACGTTGACGCCGTGGAGCCATGTCGGCGCCGTATCGTCGTACGTGCCGTCAGCTCGAACCGGACAGTACACATCTAGGCCCGCTTCGATACCAAGCATGTAGTCATCGGTGCCATGCCCAGGCGCCGTGTGCACCAACCCTGTGCCATCGTCCAGCGTGACGTACCGCGCAGATAGCACGCCACTAACTCGATCGCAAAATGGATGCCTGTACTGGAGCCCGACCAATGTCTCGCCTGAACACGTGCCCAGCACCTCGTGCTCGGTTGCACCAATGGCAGCAAGAACAGCCTCAAGCCGCCCGCTGGCCACAATCGTGACGCCGCCGTCGATACGCACCAGCCCATACTCCAATTGCGGCCCCACCGCGATGGCGAGATTCGCCGGCAATGTCCAAGGTGTCGTCGTCCAAATCATGAAACTCGCTGATTCCTCGAGTTCGACACCAAACGCCGCAGCAACCGCATCGCGATCCGTTGCTTCAAAGTCAACCCAAATCGACGGATCGGTTCGATCCACATACTCAAGTTCGGCTTCAGCCACCGCGGTCTCACTGGCAATCGACCAGTGCACAGGCTTGAGCCGACGATGGACCAAACCACCCTCCACGAGCGATGCAAAGACCTCGAGCACTGCAGCCTCGTATTGGGGTGCCATGGTCAGGTACGGATGTTCATAGTCTGCCAGCGTGAGCAACCGCTCCATTTCCGTCTGCTGGATCTTCTGGAACTTTGCGGCGTAGTCGGCGCATGCGCGCCGAATCGCCATGCGACGCGTGTCGTCATCGAGGCTGGCTATCTTTTCGTACTTCCCCTTGTCGATGAGGTTCTGCAGGACCTTCTGCTCAATAGGTAGCCCGTGGCAATCCCAGCCAGGGACATACCGGCACTCGCGGCCAACCATGTGCTTCGTACGGACAACGATGTCCTTGAGCACCTTGTTCTCCAGATGGCCCACGTGAATATGCCCGTTGGCAAAGGGTGGGCCGTCGTGAAAGATGAATGGATCGCAGCCATCGCGAGCCTCGCACACCTGCTCGTACAACCCCGCGACATTCCACCGCTTGATGGTGGCCGCTTCGTTCTGGGACAAATTCGCGCGCATGGGAAACGGCGTCGATGGCAGTCGCAGTGTCTTTCGCAGCGTGGGCTTTTTGCCCGCTTGGGCAGATGGTTCAGGCGTCGTCATGGAGAGGTATTCTAGTGCGGATGGTCATGTGTGTGACCATCTTGCACGCATGCCGGTGGAGGCTGGTGGTCATGCCCTAGGTCATGGAGCACGCCCACACCCACCGCTGCTGCCAACCCCAGCACCAGCATCACTGTCAACAGAAGACGATCATGATCGTGGCTCTGCACTTCCGGAAGCAGATCCCCCAGCGCCAGCGCCAAGAGCAGGCCCGCTGCTACGGCCAATGCTGCTGACGACATGGTTTCGTCAAGGTGCCCCGCGCCGAAGAAGCCGACCGCCACGGCGACGGGCGTCACGAATGCGTAAGCGAGATTCAAGGCATGCTGCTTCGATCTTTTCAGGCCATCACGCCGCGCTACGGCAACGACGGTCAGTCCATCAAATGGCTTGTGCAGAGCAATGGCTAGCAGCAACACGCCCGCGGGCCACACCGCGTTGGTGTCTGCAGCGATTGCCATGCCAAGGGCCAGCCCGGCCAGTGCGCCATGAACGGCCAGTCCAGCGAATGCCGCAGGTGTTGCCAATCGAGCGCCGTGGTCGTGGCCGCAACAGGCATGGCCCACGTCGTCACCTGGAGTCTCGTGATGATGAAAACAGAGCAATCGCTCTAGGACCACAACACCAATGAACCCACCGGTGGCCCAGCCCATCGCTGCCTTGATCCCTAATCCATGCTCGGCCGCTTCGGGCAACAGGACCAGCGCCGCCAATCCGCCGAGCAGTCCGGCAACGAAGCTCAGCAGCAGTTGCATGCCGCGGTGCCCCAGCGCACGCAAACTGGCCAACCAACCGCCCAGAAGTGAGGCAGCAATCAGAACGGACATGGCGACGAGGACTGTGGTGAGGGGTGTCATAGGCTTGTGACCGGCAGCGTAGCGAAGGACGTTCGGGACCGCTATCCTGCGTCGTTCAAGGGGGCAGTAGCTCAATTGGGAGAGCGCCTCGGTCGCATCGAGGAGGTTGTGGGTTCGAGTCCCATCTGCTCCACATTCCTGCCCCCATGGCTCATGGGGCTACACGCTATCTCGCCACCGTTATCTTGCAACGGACTCCCTCTGGCGCCCACGTCCAGGTCACGATGCCCTGCAACTGATGTCGAATCAACCCCTCGATCAAATCGAGGCCTAGGCCACGCTCGACAGGCTCGCGGACAACAGGCGGGCCTCCAGTCTCACTCCATTCCAGTGAAAGTGACGTCTCGTCACAGCTCCAACCCAATCGGACAACGCCTTTCTCATTGGACAACGCACCATACTTAGCCGCGTTGGTTGCCAATTCGTTCAGGACCAGGCAGATCGGGGTAGCCGCTTCAGATGGCAGCTGGATGGACTCACCATTTAACTCCAATTGCCCTGAATCGTCTTTGATCCATGCCCCAAGCACTCCATCGACAGCCTTCTGAATGTTCAGCACGCCCGTGGACCGGTGGGCTAACAACTCATGGGCGCTCGCCATGGCACGCAGACGGCCAATGAAGGCCCTCTGAAAGTCAGCCTGATCAACCGTGCCCCTAGCCGTCTGCTGGCATAACTCAATCACCGTGGCAAGGTTGTTCTTCACTCGATGGTCGAGTTCAGAGAGCATCGTCCGCAGTTGTGAGGTGCGATCCTCTACTTGGTGTTCCAAGTTGCCGGCAAATGCCTCAAGTGAGGTCGCAAGTTGCTGCAACTCCCGCGGCCCTCGAAGCACTGCGGAAAATGGCGTCCCCGAATGCAAGGCGTCTTCTGCGGTCTTTGCTAGTTGTGTCAGTGGGCCGGAAAACATCCGGGCAGCCCATCGCCATGTCAAGATCACAACAACGAAGTAACCCCCACTTGCAATCCATGTGACCAAATGCAATATTCGGCGTTGTTCCCCAAGCACGGCTCGGCGTTTTGCAAACTCTGCTTTGGCGGCTTCAACCGCATTGTTCATGGCGGCGAGAAATGGCTCCATGACCAATTCCGATCCCGAAAAGAACTGATTTGGCGACTTACCGTTCACTACATGCTGCAAATACTGAACCTCGGCGTCTAGCAATTCAAGTAGTTCTTGCTTCTGGAAATCAATTGCTAGTACATCGAGACGAACAATCGAATCCCGAATTCGGGCCGACTGCTCCAAGCCGTCTTGAGCAAAGTGCGACTCGCTGCTTGCGAAAACCAAGTCAATTGTGACTGCCCATTGACGTAGATCTGATTCAAGGCGATCGATATCGCGAATGAGCCCGGACTCGCCCGTGAGGCTTGCAGCCCTCTGCTCGAGCGAGGTCAATCCGGTCGCCAACCCTGCAGCCAGCAAAAGGCCACCAAAGCCACAGATAACCACTGTGAGCCCAATGGCCGTGCTCGTTCGAATACCGCTGCCGAGCTTCACGCGTCTGGATTCTCGTTGATTGGCCCCAACGCATCGAGCACCTGCGATGCAATGACCCCAGTGGCAGTTCCGCACGAGTCTAAGTCCGTACGATTCAGTCCTTCAACAGACTCGAGCAATTCGTCGGTTGTGTTATTGCGCTGACCGCCGCTATCCCTCACTGCCAGAATCCTTGATTCTGAATCAATCACCCACCACAGGGCCAGCTCCTGATCATTCACACGCCAATCCAGGCGAACGACTGCGCCAAGCACGCTGCCTTGGCGGCCCATGACCATGAATGCAGCTGCTCCATCAACATCCAATTCGCTCGCATTGGTGAATGCTTCAATATTCAAGTCCGACTGTTCAACGGTGTCGACCCCGGCAATCGTGGCATTGGCAACAATCCAAGCTTGATAGGGCAATAGCGTGTCACTCCATACTGTCCATGTGAGCAACAACGTCTTTAAACCACTACGAAGCAACATGCGTTCCTCGTCCAGAGTAGACGTCTGCAGCATTGCCTCAAGATCCGCAACGGAAGCACCAGCAATCTTAGGCTCCAATGTTTTGATTGCAGCCTGAACTTTCGGGTCACGGCACCGCTGCGAATACATACGCTTGACACGTCCATCCACGCCCAGCACCCAGCCGATCTCATTCAGCCCATACCGCCCTCGCTCAGTTCGAACATGGATGACGCCCAAAGGAGTGCGGTCTTTCAATGCAAGATAGATCGTGTGTCGTCCAAGTTCATTGAAATGCACGGTGAAGGGCAATGTCTCGGCTAATCTCACTCTGTCTTCTGACGTCACCGTGCGAGTTATCGATCGATAACTCGTCGCCTCGGGGAAGGCCTGAAAAATGCCAGAAACAGGGTCGCGCAACGCACAGAACGCCTGCCCCAAAGCTGGTGATGTACACACAAGCATGGTCACAATTGCAACAAGTATTCGCATCAGAATCTATACCTCGTTTGGAACTGCACAATCGATGCCCGCGGTCCCGGACCGGACACAGTGATATTTTGGATGAACTGCACACTCAAGACGATGTGCTTATCCATGGCCCATTCGAGTCCAAGTACACCGATGATGTTGTCATTCCACCCGTCATCACGCTCAGTCCACGCCTGCAATTGCCCGTATAGCAACCACTCGTCATCTGGCGCATGCCAGTCAAGTTCTGCAAAGCCGTTCACGACAGCATTGCCATCATTCGATCCGCCAGATACTTGGCCCATGACACTCCATGAGCCGCTGTGAAACCCGCCATCAATACCAATGCGACGGCGCTGCAACTGAATACCGCCAGGTCGCCACAGGTCACCCGCGAAACCGGATATGCCAACCCAACTGTTGGCCTCACGAATGGTCCCGACACGGCCAGAGACCTGAAATGGCGAACCGTTAGCGTGCCACTGATTACCCGATCCGCGGCCGAGGCCAATCTCATATTCAAAATCTTGTGTCACCCCATTGAGCGTTACGCCCCAGTCAGCCTTTACGCCTAGGTTGCGCATCGTTCCGACTTGTCGAAGCGTACCATTCGTGTCAAGCAATGCCTCTAAGCCGAAGGGGTTTTCAAAGTGCCCCACCTTCACGTTCAGTGCCCCGCGAGGGTCAAGCCGTACGTTTAGGTAAAACATGCGATAGATGAATTCCCAGTCTGTCGGACTGTCGAAGAAGAACGGTGGCGGTTTCACGTTATCGATACGCGTCGCAAAACCTTGCAGCACCAGCGTTGCAAAGTCGCCTTGATCACCGCTAAACACCTTGTATAAGTCGAAGCCGTAGAACTGCAACGTCGACCATTCCTCGCTACCACTGTTGTATTGCACACGCCCGGCCAGATCAACAGTGAAGCGAAGGTTGTCCGCGGCAGCTCCCAACCAGTCCAATGGAATGCCCGATGCAAATGGATCGCCAAGCGGCTGCACAGCCTGAACAGGCGCACCTGGCGGGGCGCCTATCACTGCGTCTTGCATGTCTTGTGCTTCCAGATTGCCTGGGGTGGGTGGCGAATCACGATCTTGAGAGAACGCCGGCGATTCAACTGGGCGTACAGCATCACCAGAAGACACCGGCTGTGCGATCGAAAACAGTATGGAAACGAGGATGAGCACGCTAAGGACATTACTCCAAGAGTGACAAATCAAATGGCGGCAACTGCGACCCCTCCAACCTGATACGAAGAGTCTACCCCGCAGCTCTGTTAAATACCCTCCTACGCACTGAAGTTGGCAAGTATCATGGCTGCGATGCCAGCGGCGAAGAAGAGGAAGGACCCGCGCGATACTCCCGCTATGCGGCAATATCGCGCATTCAAGACGAAGCACCCTGACTGCGTGCTGTTCTTTCGCATGGGGGACTTCTACGAGATGTTCGATGATGACGCCTTGGTGGCCCATCGAACGCTCGGCATCACATTGACCGAACGGTCAAAGGGACTGCCAATGGCCGGCGTGCCTTATCACGCTGTCGATGGATACCTGCGACGCATGATGGAGGCGGGCCACAGGGTTGCCATTTGCGAACAAGTGCAAGACCCCGCGGAAGCCAAAGGCATTGTTGACCGCGCTGTTTCGCGAGTCCTCACACCGGGCACATTGGTCGACGATGATCTACTTGATGCCGGCGCATCGAACCTGGTTGCTGCGGTTGATCTGGATGAGAAACGCAACCTCGCGCATGTTGCTTGGGCGGAACTCTCTACCGGTCGATTTGACATTACCACTGTTGGGCTGACTGAGGCTGGCGATGTACTTGCCCGCATCGGCCCGTCAGAGTTGCTTGTGACCGATGCGCTAGATGATGACCATGAGCCGCTATGCCACCTTCGTCGTTGCGCGGCATGTGCCGTGGCACGTCGGCCAGCTTGGACGTTCCACACCACCGATGGCGCCGATCGACTTCGCGAACAATTCAGTACGGCGTCATTGCAGGGCTGGGGCCTCAACGATGATGACCCCGCGATGGGCGCAGCGGGCGCCCTTCTTGCCTTCCTACTGGACACGCAGCCCGGCACCGGAACAGATGTGCCACTTGCACATCTGCAACCCCCACGCCACCGGGACAATGGCGACCGCATGGGAATTGATGCAAGCACACTGCGAAGTTTGGAGGTAGAACGCACGCTTCGCACTGGTGGAGTCGATGGCTCATTGCTTTCACACATGCAAGGCTGTGTCACGCCCATGGGCCGCCGCACACTTCGTGAATGGCTGTGCTTCCCCCTTCGTGACCGTACGGCAATCGTGTCTAGACACGATCAGGTTGCGGCATTTTTTGCAGATGAAGGTGTTCGCCAGGACTTGCGAGATGCACTTCGAGGGATGCAAGACGTCGCTCGTATCGGCGCTCGAGCTGCCATGGGTCGCTGCACGCCCCGTGATGTTGTAGCCCTTGGCCGAAGCATCGGAACATTGCCCCAACTGGTAGAGCGGCTTGACATGGTGCCCCCTGCGCATCCCACACGCAATGCAATTGCTGCACTTCATGCTGATCTCCAGATCATGGGTGACGCCATTCGCACACGCTGCCACGACGAGGCCCCGGCCCATCTTCGTGATGGCGGCCTGTTTCGGGACGGCGTTGACGCCGTGCTCGACGAATGCAGATCATTGCAACGTGACGGGGCACAGTGGCTGGCGGACTATCAGGCGCAGCTTGTGCAGGACACTGGCATTCCATCGCTCAAAGTTGGCTACAACCGGGTTTTTGGATACTACATCGAAGTCACCCACGTCCATACTGCAGCCGTCGGACCATCCTTCGTTCGTAAGCAAACACTCAAGAATGCCGAGCGATACATCACCGACGAGCTCAAGACGTATGAGACAAAAGTCATGTCTGCTGAGGCCAAAGCCACTGCGCGTGAGCAGTCGATGTTCGCAGCTTTGATCGCCGACATCATGGGGGGCGTGGAGGCATTGACGTCACTTGCCCAGTGCATCGCTTCACTCGACGTGCTCTTGTGCTTTGCGGATCTCGCCGCCCGTCGAAATTGGACAAGACCCAACATGACTGATGGCCTCGATCTGGACATCACTGCTGGACGACACCCAGTGCTCGATGTGCTCCTTGGCGGAGAATTCGTCCCCAACGACTGCCAGATGCGCATGGGTGAAAGTACCGAGGCGACAGCGCCACCAAGCAGTCTGCTCTTGATCACTGGCCCAAACATGGCTGGCAAAAGCACGTGGATTAGGCAAAACGCCTTGATCACGATCATGGCGCAAGCCGGCTGCTTTGTGCCGGCCCAAGCTGCCACACTGGGAGTTGTCGATCACGTGTTTGCTCGTATCGGCGCCAGTGATGAATTGCATGCGGGCATGTCGACCTTCATGGTCGAAATGACTGAAACCGCCAACATTCTCCACAACGCAACGCCTTCTAGCCTTGTGATTCTGGACGAAATCGGGCGCGGCACAAGCACCCTCGATGGCCTGTCGCTCGCATGGGCAATTACCGAAGCCCTCGCGGACCGAGGATGCCGCACACTATTCGCAACCCACTATCACGAGCTGACTGACCTGGCCGATCGAATAGAGTCCGTTGGCAATCGCCACGTTGCTGTGCAAGAGTGGCAAGACAAGGTCGTCTTTCTGCACCGCATCGAATCAGGACGCACCGATCGGTCTTATGGCGTGCATGTAGGCAGACTGGCCGGACTGCCCGAGTCCGTGGTCAACAGAGCAAAGGCAATCCTCGAGACACTTGAAGTGCATCACGGTGCCCATGACGTTCCACCTCGCACAACCCGCGGGGACAACGCCGGCCAACTTGGACTGTTCACTGAGTATGTTGAGCATCCTGCTTTGGCCGCTTTGCGTTCACTGCGCCTGGATGATATGACACCGCTGCAGGCTTTCGATGCGCTTCGAACCATTGTCAATGACGTCCAGAGCGACTGAAAAGCGTTAGCATCTCTCACCATGCCCATTGGTCTTCGAGCTTCAGACTGTTCCGACGCATGGACCGCAGCAATGCCGTGGTCCGACTATCTAGCATCAGACCTAGATCGCGGCCAAACATGGGCAAACACGCTTGATGGCATAACTTTGACGCCCGAGCAACACACGCTGATCTCCGGATTCACGCGACGCATTCGAATACTCATGGTGTCGGGCATTTGGTGTGGCGACTGTGTCCGGCAAGGGCCTATCGCCCATGCGATTGCATCCGCCAACGACTGCCTAGACCTTTGCTTCATTGATCGCGATCATCCTGCATCACCCATTCGACATCTGCACATCAACGAAGGTGCCAGAGTACCTGTCACGGTCTTCATGGCCGAAGACTTTGAGCCTGTCTCTGTCTTGGGTGATCGAACGCTGAACTACTACCGCCACATGGCTCGCGAGCAACTCGGGGCATCGTGCCCAGTGCCAGGCGCTGGCTTGCCTGAGGATGTACAGCAGGCCGTCGTACAAGACTGGCTCGATGAAGTTGAGCGCGTGCACTTACTGCTTCGACTCTCGGGCCGACTGCGCCAGGTGCACGGAGACTGACATGCTGTTATCCGCCGAAATACTGCAGCCATGGTTCGATGTTGCCCAACCCTTCGCCCCCTTTGTCGCAGGGGCAGATGCTGCGCAACAGTCCACATGGAACGAACGTTTTCAACGTCTTGAACTAGACGGGCCCCAACATGCAATCGTCGATGGCTTTCAACGCCGCATGGGCATACTCTGCCTGACAGGGCGATGGTGTGGCGATTGCGCCCTTCAGGGCGCCGCACTTGCTCGCATCGCTCAGGCTGCCGGCGATCGAATCGATCTACGTTTTCTTGAGCGCAGCGACGACACCGCTGCATTAGTGGTGACCTGCATGATCAACGCAGGAACACGCGTCCCCGTTACCTGGCTCATGGCCGAAGATGGCGCTCCAGCGGCACGCTTTGGCGATCGCACACTTAGTCGATACCGCTCCGTAGCGAGAAAGGCCTTGGGCGACTCGGCCAACGTATTGGCAGAACCACCCGATGACCCGGTGAGAACCGTGTTGCAAGAAGTGCTGGACGAAGTGGAGCGCGTTCAGTGGCTGCTTCGCTTCAGCCCTCGGCTGCGTGCAGTGCACGAAGACTGATCCGGGCACAGCGCCCAAGTGCATGGGACTCGAGCATCCTTTGCCCAGATTGGCAATGTATATCGCACGGTGCTTGAGTTGAAGCGCTGGCCTTTGACCCCGTGACAATGTCCCCCAAGGCTGCCACTGTCACCCACCCTTCACTGTCATTCACCTTGGTCGCCTGGGGCTTGGCAGCGGCACGTACTTCACGCTTGTGCGCCCACTCAATGGCATGGATGACATTGGAAGCTGTCTCAACTTGGTCTCCCAATCCACGAACAGCCAATAAGCCTGTCTCCAGCATGAGTCGCGTCTGAAGTTGCCCGCCACCATCCAAAGATATCACTCCAACAATCGCGTTTACCAACTTCGTTGCGTCAGCCTGATCACGGTGGCCTGGAGGCAAGTTAAAAATCGCAGTGACCATTTTGTTGTGGTTGGCAGCGACGCCACGGCCTCGAGCGGGCTGGGGCGAACTCGATGACACCACCCAAATAGGCGCGGCATCAGTTGAAACACGTGCGCAATGAATGGCACTGTTCTCATTCAAGCTGCTCACACTCATAACACCTTGGAGCGTGACCCCATGCACGTGCATCGCTGGAACCTGCGTACGCTCGACAGCCTCCGCAATGACGATGTTCGCATCGATCGATGCCTCGCGAATGGCAGTCACCCACTCGGTGACTGAACCGCCATCAAAGTTAAGGTCAAAGGTAGAGGGCGAAGCGCACAATGCCGCTGCAACGACTGGTGTAATCATGAACATGGTTGCTTTCCTTAAGCAGGTTCTAACCATACGACAGCGTTCGACGCTGATAGATAAATCACGCCCGGTACGCTGCAGCTAAGTGAGAGGAGAGAAGCGAAGAGAACAAGAGAGGAGAAGAGAGGAGAAAGAGGCAAGTAGACGACGCGTCCACGTGCGATGCACAACATCAACGACACCGCCAAAGCAGCGATTGCCAATGGGAACAAAAAAACCTGCAACTTTGTCTGCCCAGCCCTACCAGCCAGTCGAGAGTTCATCGACAGATTGACCGCGAGTCCGCCCCCACAGGGCCTCAAGCAGTGCATCAATTCCGGCACGTGTTGCACCAGAACCAATGCAGACGTGTTCAGCTCCAGCATCACCCAGTGCAGTAGCCATACGCTGAAGATCTTCTGGCAACGCCAAGTCGGCCTTGTTTAGTAGCACCAGTTCCGGCCGAGTCGAGAGATCGACATGGTGACTGGCTAACTCATTTCGAATCACTCGCCAATTTTCAACCGGATCACTACCGTCGATTGGACTTGCATCGACCAGATGCAAAAAGACACTCGTGCGCTCGATATGCCGCAGAAAGGCGTGGCCTAATCCTGCCCCCTGCGAAGCCCCCTCAATCAGCCCTGGAATGTCGGCGATGAGCAATCGGCGATTGTCGGGCAACTCGCAAATGCCAAGGCTGGGCTCCAGCGTTGTAAATGGATAGTCCGCAATCTTTGGCCGCGCCGCCGAAACGGCGCCAAGTAACGTTGACTTGCCTGCATTTGGTAAGCCAACCAAGCCCACATCGGCAATGAGCTTCAACTCCAAATCGAGCGTACGTTCTTCCCAAGCCCCCCCCGGTTCAACCTCGCGTGGGGTTTGGTTCGTGCTTGACTTGTACGACTCGTTGCCACGGCCCCCCGCCCCACCTTGCGCAACGACAATGCGTTGGCCTGCTTGGGATATGTCGCCCAAGTTGTCACCGCAGTCGCGGTCACAGACGATCGTGCCCAAGGGAACGGGAATCAACAAATCCTCGGCATCGGCGCCGAACTTACTCTTGCCAAGACCTTGGCCTCCGGGCTTGGCCCGAAAATGCGGCTTCGGTGTGAGCGACACGAGTGTTGTCAGCGTGTCATCTCCAATGAGTACGACATCTCCACCGTCGCCGCCGTTGCCACCGTCGGGACCGCCCTTGGGGCGATACTTCTCTCGCAAAAACGAGCAACACCCACTACCGCCCTTGCCCGAGCGAACAAAAATGGTTGCTTGATCAATGAGCACAGCGACGTCCTTCAAACTTGAAACGGTCGAGGCTCAGGCAATGCCTGCGCTTCGCCCAATTCCTTCGATTCGCCCATGTCACACTGCAACGATGTGTTGCTGTTTCTCAGGCCCGGCGTTCAACCGCTTCGTATCGCGGTGTGTCGGGATTGGCCGGAAGCACATCGACTTTGCGACCACGAAAGCGAACCGTGCCCGCTTCCAATGCAAAGAGTGTGTTGTCACGACCGAGGCCCACGAGATGGCCGGCATGGAAATGTGTCCCACATTGCCGAACGATGATGGAGCCTGCTTTGGCCTGCTGGCCGCCATAGAGCTTGACACCGCGGTACTGGGCGTTGGAGTCGCGGCCGTTCTTGGTTGAGCCACCGCTCTTCTTATGTGCCATTGTCCAGACCTCCTGAGGACCCCCACATATAGGGGCAAGTCCCCCAGTATAGAGGACCAAGGTGGTCAGTGGAAGGCCGCAACCCTTGCAACGCCGGTATCGCGTGCTGAGAGCCCCAGCAGGTGCTTGATCACCTAAAAATCCAGCGATCTTCGTCCGCAGCGTGCGGGTGCTCCGGAACGGCCTCATCACCCCGCCGAATCGCAGAGCCGGGAATCATGTACATCAACTGAAGCGTCTTTCGCAATGTGACTGGATCGCCAGACACCGGGTGCTCCACGATGGTCTTCTCTGGACTGAGCCCGCGAACAAAAAGCCGCATCGCGTTGACGTCAGTTCGCCCTGCTGGCCACACAGCAAGGCCTCGACGTGCGTGCCCTTCTCCTTGCCGGACAGTACCGACAATCTCTGTGCGGGTCTCCAACATTGAGTCGCCAACGTATTGGCGAATCTCACGAAGGACCGAACGCGGCACATCGTCGCCGGACTCCATGATTTCTCCTCGATCTGTGTACAGCACCATGGTGGGTGCCCACATGGCATCGGACCCCGTGCGATTGACCACCGCATACGTGAAGTACCAATACCAATTCCCGTCCATTGCACGGACAATTCGCAACGGACCGGGCCGAAACGTCAATTCTGGTCGAATCGGAACCGGCGCAGGCTTAGGGTAAGCCAGCGCGGGAACCGCCACGAACAGACACAGGAACACAGTAATCAGCAGTCGCTTAGTCATAGGAGAAGTTCTCGGAAGCCATATGCTACCCACCCATGAGCGTTCCGTCAGCATTCCCCCACAGCCATACCCCCGCCGATGCCAACGAGCGTGCTGAGGCCCTTGGCTGGGTACTGGGCCCGGGCTGCAGCACAGCCGTTATTGAACGGCTCGATGCGCTCCTTGAAACTCGAGGGTGCCCCGCTGATGGGATTCGCATTTCAAGAGGTTCTACGGGCGATCCGGTCGCCTGTGTCGTGGTTCCGGGCCCTGGACGTGTTGGAGCACTGCTGCTGTCCCCCTTGCCAGGGCCTGGGTGTGCCTCAGCGGCAGCCCACGCGGCGGCCGATGCCGTTGCAACATGCAACAGCGACCACGTTGGACTGATCCAAGCGCTTCTCGATCCAGCGGACACACTCCGCAAGGCGAGTTTGGAACAAGCGGGCCTTCAATCCCTGACTGTCTTACACACGATGGAGCGAACACTGCCCCGTCGAAAAGTGGCCAAGCCAAAACGCACCACAATTCGGCTGGAACCTTGTCTCCTAGGCGACGCGCATCATGTTGCCCAACTCATGGTCGGCACATACGCCGACACACTGGACTGCCCAGACCTGTGTGGCCTGCGTGATCCAATGGACACGCTGCAAGGACACCTCGCCACGGGCACACCGATTCCTGAACTGTGGTGCATTGTGCACGTCGATGGACGCGAGGCAGGTGTGTTGTTTGTAGCCGACCAAAAAGATGTCTGTGACCTTGTATATGTGGGGATTTTGCCCTTTGCTCGAGGCCGAGGTGTTGGTCGTGCGCTCATGCAGATACTGGTGCATGAACTTGACGCGAAGCGACACAAACGCATTCGACTCTCTGTAGACCAGAGCAATACGCCAGCTGTTGCCCTCTATGAGTCGCTTGGGTTCAACACCTGTTCACGATCGCTGGCGCTTATCGCGACTGTCGGCCCGGTGCAAGTGCCACGGGCAAATTGAAGTTGTCCACCGATTCCCCGTTAGCCCGTGGACAAAGGCTGTGGATGAAAAATCGTTTAGCGCACTGGCCCCTTGCAAATGCTGCACTTGCGCTGTCAGGCTCGCCGGTGGATTGACAAAAGGTGGTTGTTGAACCCTCACCGGAAGCCTACCGTTCTCCATGTCCAAGGACGGACGCCGCTGCTCAAATGCAGTTGGTTTCTGCGAAGTATTCGCCATACATACCACCACTGGACATCCGGTCACGCCGCCTTCGAGGAACGAAGGCAACAAGGCAGCTCGGATAGAAGTCGGAGAGAGGACCGCGGCCACATAGATTGATTCAATGGAATGCTCAGGAACAAACGTCATTGAGCATCGCCATGAGTATCACAATCAAGGCCGTCAGGAGATCAGCAGTTGGGAGGCACGTTTGAGATTGTCACTCCATTGAAACACCGCACGCTTGCTGTTTCAATCAGACTCAATCGAACTGAAGTGCCACGTCCAATGCTGAAACTGCCTGCTCTCTTCTCTCTGGAAGTCACCTGGTATATGGATGGAATACCCAGAAGTCAGCGTGCAATCGATCGGCGGGACGGCCCATAGGTCGATTACAGCAAGGCTTCGCCACGCTGTATCGACACCTACGCCTGAGGCGTTGGCATGCGTCTGACCTGGTTTGCTTGATTCTGCCGTGCTTCGATGTGCATTGAGTTTGCTTTGGCTCTCACAGCCTTTCTTTCGTGTCAATCCGTATCGCCCTGACGCTGACTGCCATGACCCCAGTTGAAGTACCCCCACTGATCGTCCTGCCTTGTTTTACGTCGTCTCTAGCTTGCTCTCTTGACCTTCTCTCACATCCAGAATCCTTCTCTGGACTCACTACTCACTACACAACTCAACGCCCATGACCTACAGGCCAATAGGCACTTGACCCACACGACACACAACTAGATCCCCTTGGATACCGACAGCCAGCCCAATGTCGTCTCTGATGGACACCAGCCTTCAACCAACAATCACCTTGACGACAACCACACAACCAAGCCCCCTACCTTGAACA
>JABAAC010000149.1 GCA_014238965.1 Phycisphaerales bacterium
CTCCAAGCGTCATGGCATTCGAGCCTTGGGATGCCGGTTCCCATGCGGCAACACGATCGGCTATTGAACGACACGGGAGCTTTCGTTGGAACTGGCACACGCTGCCGCGGGGCAACTGGCGAATACGGCTACGACTCGCTGCAGTTTCACTCGCCCAGACGGCTGCCACAGAAGCAATGGGGGTGCCCGATGTGCTCTTCGCCACATCTCTGATGTCCTTCAGTGATCTTTTGGCACTACTGCCGCGAGAGTATTCTGCAGCGAAGCGAGTGTTCTATGTTCATGAGCACCAGGCGTGCTACCCAGCACAGGATGGCCGCTATGACACTCGTGACGCGCATGCCACGGCGACGAACCTGACATCGATGCTCGCGGCAGACTGCATCTTATGGAACAGCCAATGGACGAGGGATTCGTTTCTGGAGGCCGCAGACGATCTGATTCGCCTCGGATCGCTCCCAAGATCAGTGACTGACGACATCGCTGACCGAAGTCATATTGCCTGGCCACCGGTTGAAATGCCCGTCGCATCGGATCAAGAAGTTTTACATAACTCGTCGCAGGCAAAGGAACGGGGGCTCACGCTGGTCGCCTGGCCGCACCGCTGGGAACATGACAAGGGGCCCGAAGAATTGCTTGCGATCGATGCGGCGTGCGGCGAGCGTGATCAACTCGGCTGGGTCTTGCTTGGAGAACAGTTCAATACCGTCCCAGAGGCATTTACTGCTTTGCAGCAACAAGCGGGCGACAGAATCATCCACGCCGGCCGGGCACCGCGGGCACAGTATGAGTCGTGGCTGCACGCATGCGACTGGGTGCTTTCAACCGCTCGGCACGAGTTCTTTGGCGTGGGCGTTGTTGAGGCGATGCTTGCTGGCTGTCTGCCGTGGCTGCCCGATCGGCTGAGTTATCCAGAGTTGGTGCCGCCGCAATACATGGGGCTGTCTCCAACCAATCCACCTGCAAACATCGGCGTAGCCCAAGAGGCCATTCGCTCGCATTTGGCCCAGGCAGTCGCACCACAGGCAGTCCAGAACCTCGAAAAGGCCATTGAGAGGCACCTCCCCCGTGTCCGCCGATAATGACTCTTATGTCAAATTCCTCTTCTTGGGCCTGAGGGAAGAACTCTTGCGGTGGTCTAGCCAATGCCCTTCGGCCACGCTGCTGATCGGCACAGACATCACGGGAACTGCATTCCGGGCCCCCAGAGCGAACAATCGATTGGCCTATATCCCGAATTCCGATACCGTGGAATCATGACACGAATCATTGCCGCCCCGTTACTTATTACGTGCTTCCTCACGGCCTGCACGCCCGTCTCCACTGGGCCACAACTACCGCCCACAGCAGGACCCGATTGGCCCAGCGACTGGCGGCCAACGACGGGACATCCACGCCCAACGGACGTGCCTCATATCGATGTGACACAAGACAACGTTCCTGCAACGTGGACCTGCGAACCGACCATTATCGACACGCGAACTTTTGCAAGCCAGCATCAAGTGGCCGACGCTTGGACCGGCCCTACCCAACGACCCGGGAAACTCCTTCGAACTCATAAGCATCTCAAGCCCGCGATGCCCAGCGGCGGTCCTCCAAATGATTTGCGCCCGGGCGGAATGACTCGTGGCAACGTCACTGGCGATCACACCACATTCAATGCAATCGCCGCGACACCTTGGACGCCTCCGGATCCGTCCATTGCCGTGGGCCCTGACCATGTGCTCGTCACTGTCAACATGGCGATTGCCTGGTATGACAAGAGCGGGAACGAACAATTCAGCGCCTATCTTGATTCCACCGGAAACCCTGGCTTCTTTGAAGAGCTCGGATGCGGCAACTTCACATTCGACCCCAAGTGTTTTTATGACCCCATTGCAGAACGCTTTGTCGTCCTCGCGCTAGAAGTGTACGACGACACAAATGAGTCGTGGATCACTTTTGCAGTGAGTGATGACAGTGACCCCAATGGCATCTGGTACAAGTACCGGACATGGTCCGTCGTTGTAAATGAAAGCAGCACCTACTGGGTGGATTACCCCGGCTTTGGCTTTGATGACGATGCCTACTACGTCACGGGCAATCTATTTAACTTAACTGGCCCAAGCGGCTGGGGCGGTGTTTTGTATCGCGTTATTGAAAAGTCGTCGCTGCTCAATGGCGGCACGGCAACGATTCACGACGTTCGCAAGGGCAACCACGCTTCCGCCCAATGCGCGCAGCACTATGGATCATCATCGAACGCCTTCTTCGTCTCCCCGCAAGACCAAACTCGTCTCCGCGTCTCAAGAATCAACGATTACACCAACCCCACAGTGCAGACAACAAGTGTCGATGTGCCAAGCTGGAGTTCGCCATCGTCTAGTGCTCCCAATCCGGGCGGATCGATTAGCACGCTTGACGGACGTATGCTCAATGTGCAATGGCGAGACGACACTTTGTATACATGCCATGCAATCGACGGGCCAGCCAATAACACCGTCTCGCGGTGGTACGCCTTCGATGTGCAATCACCGGGAAACCCAGTGCTGCAGCAAAGCGGAAACATTGACACGCCCTCTGGCGTACATAACTTCTTCCCAGCCATTGGCGTCAATGCCTATGGTGATGTTGGGCTTGCGATGGCCATGGCCTCGGCCAACGACGTGCCAAGCGTGCAGGTGACAGGCCGCCGGGCAGATGATCCCGCAGGGACCATGGGAGCGCTTACGGAAACACAAACCGGCACAGATGGCGCTGATGGACGATACGGCGATTACTACGACATGACCATTGATCCCGTTGATGATGCCACATTCTGGTACGCCGGCGAAGTCAGCATGGAATTTGGATGGCAAACCTGCGTAGGCAGTTTCACGATTACCCAGCCAAACACTTGCCCCGCTGATGCAAATGGCGATGGCGAAGTTGACGTGAGCGACCTGCTGACCGCGATTGCACAATGGGGCGGAGATGGTTCTGCTGCCGATACTGCTGCGCCATTCGACCTTGTCGATGTGGCCGATATTCTGGTCATGATTGGCGCCTATGGGCCATGCCCGTGATGCATGAAATTTCGGCACACCTGACGCCTGGGAACGCTGCGGTTTCTGGTGACATCTGTTTGTCGCGGGAAGTTCATTTGCTTCTAGAAGACGGCAATCCAGCGACATCATCGATGCGCGAATTGACACCCATTGATCAGCCCCAAATTATGATACGAACGCGACCAATAGCTGATTCAAACATCTTTGATGCCAATGCTCACTTTCA
>JABAAC010000150.1 GCA_014238965.1 Phycisphaerales bacterium
AGATGCCTGCACCAGTACCCCAGTCGCCGGTCCCAGTATTGTTCGTAATCGTGCATCCCGAGATGATCGGGCTGGCACCACCTGTGTTGCAGCAGATCCCGGCTCCATAACCCGTACCCGTGTTACTCGTGATCACGCAGTTCAGTATTGATGGACTCGCTCCATGGCACCAAACGGCACCGCCATCAACTACTGGCCCACCTGAGTTGCAGTTCCTGATCGTAAAACCATCGATGACCGTATCGTTCATCTCGCCATTGGTGAATGAACAACCACGCCACTGCCCGCTTCCATCGATGACGGCGGACCCGGCACCATCGATCGCCTTGAGCGTGATGGCCTTGCCCTTGGTGTTGACGATGAAGCCATCGTGGACATCCGTGTAGATGCCGGCGTGTACATGAATTTCGTCGCCATCGGAGGACGCATCAATAGCAGCTTGAATGCTGGCGTAGTCATCAGGCACGGTGATGGTTGCAGCCCAAGTCGTTCCAGCCAAGGCCAACGTGGCAACGATAGAAGTGCAGATAGTGCGCATTGGGTTCCTCTCTCCTACAGGCGACCTGAGGCCGCACAAGGCCCATTAGAGCGTGGGCCATAGGACAGGTCAACAACTGGATCTATAGATGGTTTTGCGTACCGCTTCAGGAGCAATGCGCCGCCATCTCATCAACAACACCCCCGTGAATACGGAGGTGCTGTGGGGTGGTGGGTTGTGGTGGGGTTACTAAGGACAAGCGCCCCAACTGCCAAGCATGTTCAGCAGGTCTTCAATGTTGACGACACCGTTGCCGTCCGTGTCACCCATGCATGAAGCGGGGCAGTCATCGCAACTGCTTGAAACAGCCCAGAACCCGCCTAGATTGGAGCATTGTGTTTCAGTGAGGACATCACAGCCTGTGATCACGCAGCATGAGCCTGATGGACTACCGACGATGTTGACTGCGGTGGCTTGTCCTACGCAGCCGGTTGCAGTTGCGACGTTGTCGGGATCAAACGCTTGGTGGGCGTCGCCCAAGTTTTGGAGGTAGCTGTATTGCAGGAATCCATCGTCTCCATCCCACACATCCATCACGGTGAGTTTCGTGGGACCAGTGGCTTGCATACCGTCATCTCCATATCCTTGGCTTGGATCATCTGGATCAACGACCGAGAGCGTTGCATTCTCGTTCTGGTCGACAACGCCGTCGCCATTGCTGTCGGTCCAATTGACCCCGACGAGCGAAAGGGCGTGCCCCGCGGGAGAGCCGTCATCGGAGAATTGACCGGCGTAAGCGATACCTAGCTGCACAATTGCTCCTGCAGCCAGCCAGCCGTGCAGGTCGTTGAGTGTCGGGTTGCCGCTTTGATACCACTGTGGCATTTCCTGACCATCGGGGGGGGGAGGCCAGAAAAAGGGAACGCTGATGATGGATTTGAGCGATGTCGTTGGTGGACCGGCGCCTTTCGAGATGAGATAGTCCTCGATTCCTGTCAGCTCAAAGTAGGGGCTACTCCCATTTGGGTAGTTGATATTCATGAACTTCTCCGACCGCAATGTCAGTGCTGTCTGTGTCCATCCGCTGAACCCGTCCTGCACAATTTGGACGCTACCGAGTTGCGCCGCGTATTTGTGCTGGAGATACACCAAGGAGTTGGTCCACGATGTCGGTACGCAACTCACTTGAGCCAGATCAGAGTAACCTGGAAGCCCATTCTGCCATAGGTAGCCGTAATCGTTGACGTCGTTCATCCAGTTGAGATCTGCACTCGCGGAACCGGCAAGGCTCAGCGCAGCAGCAGCAGTAATCAGATATCGCATTGAGTTTCTCTCTCCTACAGACGACCTGAGGCCGCACAAGTCCCATTAGAGAGGGCCTCATAGTGGAGGTCAACAACTGTTTCTATAGATCAATGTCGAATAGATGGCAGACAGCATGAACTACGGCGTGATGCAGAGGTTCATCTGTACAGACTGTCCATTCGCAGAGATGAATGGATACCACGTACGCCCGCCATCCACCGATTGCTCAACAAAGAGTTGACCAGAATCGCTTGCAACCTCGACGCCAACTAGGAAAAGCTGGAAAAATTTCGAGCTTTGACACTGCAGACCGTCAGGATCCCTAGCTAATCGAATGGACGAGATCTCCCGATCACCTGCTGGCAACAGATCTCCGGCGACGAAGGCTCCAAAAGAAAAGAACGGGTACTTCTCCGGCGTGCATCGAATGAACGTTGATGGGCCACCATCAACGTAATAGACCGTGACACCAAAGACAGCATCACTCAGAAGAGGAAGCCCTAGGGGCAACTTATTACCATCGATGTTCGGCGCTGTGCGAGACAGTGAATTGGCCACAGCTGAGAACCAGCCAATTCGAGAGATCGAGTAGATTCCAGGATCAACAGGCTGTCGATAGGTTGTATATCCGCCGGTATTAGGAATAGGAATTTGCTTCAGATTCAACGGCGAACCGTAACTGATCGAGCTTTCGGAGTCACATATCGGAGAGTGCAGATACTGATCCCCGCTCCCCGTGATCGCGTCGCATGAGATGCCGCGGCCCCAGAACATGCCACCTGCAACTCCACACTCGTGAAAATCGGTTTGAATGCATGAGTCACCAGTGATGGTGC
>JABAAC010000032.1 GCA_014238965.1 Phycisphaerales bacterium
CGGTGGTACCCCCGATGGCGCATGTTGTATTGGCAACGATTGCATCATGACCAACAAAGCGCATTGCTGGCAGGAGGGCGGCAAGTGGATCGGCCCGAATGTGCATTGCGACGCTATTGAGTGCATCACGCCAGACACTGGGGCATGCTGCGTTGACGGTGATTGTCACCAGTTGACCGAGAAACACTGTGTCTGGGAAGGTGGCCAATGGGTTGGCTGGGGTGTCCCCTGCAGCGATGTCAATTGCGCCATGCCAACGCAGGGAGCGTGCTGTGTCAATGGGGGCTGTGTCATGCTCATGCCTGAGCAGTGTGCATCCATCATGGGCCACTGGAGCGAGGCGGCATGCGACAATGTGGATTGTGCCCCGTATTGCCCAGGCGATGTCAATGGCGACGGCCAAGTGGGTGTCGGTGACATTCTCGATGTGCTGGCCCATTGGGGGCCGTGCATCTGATTGATGGCACGAGTTGATGTGATTGACATCACCCAGCGTACATGCCCGCGCACGTTGGGTGTTTGATGTGTGGTTTTGGGGTGTGCTCAGTGGCGAGCCAAGTGTTGTGGTGCCTTTGACCACCACCACTCCAGCAGGCCCTGTGGTGCGTGACCAAATGCGGCGCACGCCAGTTGCAAGAGCGACTCAAGCGTGCCTGATCCATGGTGCAAGCTTCGCGCTGCGTCCATGGCTTGCGATGTCGCGTCCGTGTCAGGAAGTAACGGCAAGGCTGCAATATCTGTTGCGCGAAGGCGCAGCGTGTTTGGCGCGCGGCCCGCGCCAAAGTGTCGATGGATGGCAATGGCGGTGGTTTGCGGGGCGCACAGCGATGCGGTGATGCGCCACACATTGATCGGATCACTGGGCACGATGCGCACCAATGGTGTGCAGGGCATATAGGTGCCATCTGGGTCTGGTGCCGCTTCGATGACACGGGTTTGCGTTGCGACAAGTACTTTGGGAACCAGACGAGCGTTGAGCAACGGTTCGAGGTCTCGGTGGGAAACAACGCCCGGGCGCGTCCAGCGGCTGCCATGCAATCGAGCAGATTTCGATCCGTGTAATAGCACTCCCGGATCAACTAATCCACATGTGACTACTGGAATGGCGTTGGGCGTCTCGTCGCACTCCACCACATGGTCTTGAAGTGCGTAGAACTCGTCGCGGAAGTCGGCAGTTACGGTGGCAACATCACCGATCGTCTTGGTAGCGGGGAGTTCCACGTTGGGCACGCCCGCGGCCCTTGCAAGTCGTGTGGCCCAATCGTTGATCGCCCCGGGCCTAGGGGTTGCGCGACGTTCAAGAATGATGCTAGCGGTGTGGACTTGTGCGGCAAACGGTGCTGGTTCACTCCAACAGTCAAGCGTGTCGCAGTGTGTGGCAAGGTGGCACCTCGCGGCGTGGGCATCTCGGGCCGACGCGATAGATACAGGCACGATGGCTCCCAGTCGCCCGCCAGGGCAAAGCAGCGACTGCGCTAGAAGCAGAAAGCCCGTCGAGGGGTCGGCGTAAGGGCCAAGTAAATCTCCAAAGCGAGCTTTGAGCGCATCGGCGCGTTGTGCAGCGTGCGAGTCCGCGCGACGAAGTCGACCTCTGTAGGGAGGGTTCAGTAGGACAATGTCGTACGCATGGGCGTCGTTGAGCAGTTGTAGCGCATTGCCTGTTTGAATGTCAGCGTGTGGAAGACTGTCAGCGGCCACGCGAGCAAGAGGCTCTTCTAATTCGATGCCATGCAGTTTGACGGCAAGCCCTCGATTGTGCGCGACCTCAGCGGCGGCGGCAAGCAGCCGACCTGAACCGCAGGTCGGGTCAATAATGTTCAAGATTCGATTCGAATGAAGCGGGAGGGTGGCTTCGGCAAGTCGAATAGCCAGGGCGTAAGGCGTCAGCACAATGCCCTTCGCTCTGACGCCAGCTGATGAGTCAGCTGTCTGAGCTAATGCCGTGGCTTCTTGCTGCGGATCCACAATCGGGACTGGACTTGGGGACATCATTCGTGCATTCTGAAGTTACAGGGGATAGGCCCCGCGAACACCTGCGTAGAGCCCCGTACCCTTGTTTTGAGAACGAGGTGAAGTTTACCCAAGCTAGTTGGCATGGGGCAATGTTTGGAGCGAGCAGAACATATGCGTATGCGATACATCGAATGGGCCACCGCAAGTCTACTTGTTTGCGCAGCAACCATGCCGCGTTGTCCATTGAAGCGCATCGGCCTGATGGCACTGTCGTAGGGCTTGTCGAGATTGACGATTGGGATCCGCATTGGCGGCGTCCGTTGATGCTTCAGACTCCAATTCAATTGCCCGTTGGAACTCGGCTTAAGAGGTAGTTGGACCATTGCAAATACTAAGGCGAATGAACGCAACCCATTTGTGCCACTGGAGCAATACAGCGTTGCGATGCGGACCGGGGCAGTGGCATGGTTGCTGCACGTGGCAGCGGTTGATGCATCTGATGACAGTGCTCTTGTGCCCTGGGGCCAAAGGCAATTGCTTAAGAGGCAGCGCGATTCGAGAGTTGATTCACCCGCTCGTCCAAGGGTGGACAAGAATAAGAGTTGAGGCGGCCTCTGTTACCGTGCCATCAAGGTGAGGGTGAGATTGCCCCTCTTAACCGAAGGAGAATGTACATGCGACATGCGCGATTGATTCTGGGTTGTTTTGTTGGCGCTGCGCTCATTGCAGGAACACACGCTGGCTGTAGCAACGCCACATCGGGGGCCCGGCCCACGTCCGCCAGCGAGCGACTAGATCTAGGTAGCGCAACCAAATCAGCGTTGGCAGCGTTTCAAACCGATTCTCGAGCAGGCAGCTTCTTTACCTCCGCTTATGGCTGGGTCGTCTTTCCAAAGATCACCAAGGGCGCTGTTGGCGTGGGTGTTGCAAGTGGTCGAGGCGAGGTATATCGCGAGGGCAAACTTGACGGGTACGCAAAGGTCACGTCGGTGACACTTGGCGCGCAGATCGGCGGGCAGACATTTTCTGAGGTGATCTTCTTTAAGAACAAGTTTGCATTCGATAAGTTCACCGCTGGTCAGTTTGTGGTGAGCGCCTCTGCTGGTGCGGTGTCTGGCAAGCAAGGTAGCCAGGACTTAGCAAACTACAGCGATGGGGTTGCGATGTATACCAGAGACAACAATGGTCTGATCGTTGCTGCTGACATTGGAGGCCAGCAGTTCAACTACCAACCGTTGCCCTGACAAGCAGTCACACAACACAATCCAAAGCACACAGCCGGAGCGTGAAAGTCGCACTCCGGCTGTGTTCGTGAATCGGCAACCGCGCGGATCGGTCAGCCGACTCGTGCTTGGTCAATGGACAGTGGGTTGGCTCGCGTGTCGGCAACGAGGTGCTCTATTGCGACAATCCACCCCTTAGGAATTTTCTGGACCCCTCCGGTGAGATCAGGACTCCGGGTATCTGTCAGCGCGACGTAATCATCATTTTCGTACATCAATAGGCCCACCGTGAGGACCTCAGCGGGGGGCCGAATGGCGAATTCAACCATCTCCTCTAGATCCTCCCAGCCAGGTCCCCCGCGAGCTTCAGCGTCCACCCACCGGACGCTAACCATGGGCCAAGGAGCGTCAATAATGCGTTGCACGATGTCGGCTGGTTGCTCGTGCTGATGTCGATTTGTCGTCATGGGGCCTTCAATGTCCTTCCAAAGAAGACAATGGCTTGCGTGGGGCGGTCTTTCACCTGCCTTGCAGGGAGTATGCTTCAAAGCCATGAGGCCCTCAAAAACGCTGATTTTAATGACCGTGTCCCTCCTGCTGTGGGGGTGTGCAACCACTGCCCCCAACGGGGATCTTGAGCCGTTTGTGTCCGTTTCAACGCCGCAAATCAAGCGTCAAGGCCACCCACTTCACACAGCAGCGGCCCAATGCGATGTTGAGGGGGTCAAGGAAGCCATAGATCGTGGGGATGACGTCGATGCACGTGACCGTGCAGGCCGCACGCCCTTGGCCATTGCTTGTCAAGGGAACTGTTTCGAGGCAGCAGTGGTATTGATTGCTGCAGGGGGAGATGTGCATGGGGCAGACGCCCATGGGATGACGCCGCTGATGCAAGCGGCGGGGGCTGGTTCCGTGTCCTGTGTGGAGTTGCTGCTGCGACACGAGCCAGATTTGCTTGCCACAACCCATGAGGGGCTCGATGGCACGCATTTGGCAGCGAGCACTGGTCAAGCTGAGTGTGTTCGGCGGTTGCTTGCATCAGGTGCCGATGCCGATCGATTCACGATATCGGGCCGCACGCCGCTGATGCAGGCGGCTGAGGCCGGGCAGGTGGCCTGTGTTGTTGTGCTTCTTGATCATGGGGCTGATGTCAGCTTTGAGGACGCAGCAGGCCATACAGCGAGGGGCTTAGCAGCATCGGGTGCCCAGGCTACGGCCGATCCTGGGAAACGGGACCGGTATGAACGCATCATCGAGTTGCTTCTGGTGGATGCGCCCTAAATCGGACCATTGGAATCGGCTAGGCTTGACCCCGTGGAACTGACGCCTATTGAAATCGACGGCGACATCTTCGTGCTTCAAGCCGACGGCGGTTTGGATCGCTCAAATGCCACCGCATTTCTCAACGACCTCGATTCGCTTGTAAAGAGTGGGATGTCCCGGCTGATCATCGACTGCAGCACGTTGCACACGATTACAAGTGACGGCTTTGCAGCGCTGCTTCGCGCTAGTCACCGTGCCAGACGAGTTGGCGGCGACGTCAAGATCGCTGGCCCCAAGGGGATGGTCGCCCAAGCGCTCCACATCACTCGACTCAATGTGGTCTTTGATGTATTCCCGGATGTCGACCAGGCCCGGCAGGCGTTCGCGACGTAAAGAGTGCTTCGCACTTTTCTATTTCATTCCAACAGGAACATCGCCCGTTCAGCGGCATCGGGCGCATCGGCAATGGCCCCGCACTGTGATGCAGCTTGCAGCACACGCGTGTACCACTGTCGGTTTCGATCACGCTGCAGGTGATTTGGTAGATCGAACACATCTTGCACGTCATTGACGTACGCGAGAAAGGCCAGCCCTGCCTTGTACAGCGGCGTTGGCGATTCAAACACAACACGCCCCAACGCCTCGCATGACTGCAGTATCACTGCCGCGTCGTCATGGCGACCAGCGGCCATCGCTCGCATCGCGATGCTGGCCGGGCCAGCAATGGCGCCGAAGATGCCAAGCAATGCGTGGCTGAAATCGCCAAGGGGCACCTGTCGATCGCCAAAGGCCACAGTCCGATGAACAGTGTGATCGTCAGTCATCAACGCGCCGAAGTTGTAATCGTCGCCAGTAAGCATGAGCTGATCGGTTTGGGCAATCGATGTTCGTAAGTTGCGCTCACGATCAGCGTCTAGCAGTGAGAGTTTGGCGGCACGCACGGTGCCCGGGTCATGTCTCATCACTCTCAGAAAAGCGTCATCGGGAAAATACCCTTCGAGCGATGGCATGAACTGTTCGCCAAGCCAATGCACGATCAGTGGCCCGCAGTCGCGGCACTGGTCGATGATCGCGCAATACACATCGACGTAGCCTTGAGCGTCTGTGTTGAGCGCAGGAAGCAGCGGCATGGGCAGGAGTACTGCCGTTCCATCACACCTATAAATTTCGTGCACTTGTTCTACGACGGCATCAATCAGCACAGTTGTGGTGGTTACGTCACATTGGTGATCGCTACTAGCGCCTGCTACGAAGTCCAATCCAGCCTCGCTGGTTCGGCGAATCAGCTCGTGTGAGGCAGCCCATCCCAACTCGAATCGCTGCGCCGTGTCCATGGCTTCGGCGATGGCAAGCCCATGGTCCGTAAGGTGCTTTCGCACGTTCAGTGTGGCATCCCAGTCGATATGCGTGGCGATGTCCGCGGGCGTGCCTGGTCGCTCGAGTGTGTGGTCAACCCCCGCGTACGTATCTGACATGACGACATGGGCGGCAGCGAAGGCGAGTCGATTCGCCATGACATCTGGTAGGTCATGGGTTCGTTCGTCCCACACCCCATCGTGGATCTCGAATGGGTCGAGCTCGGTTGCACGAATGAGGCCTCGCTGGCTCATGCTGTAACCGCCGTCCACCAACCCGGCAACTTGGTGATTGCGAACCACAGTAGGAACCCAACAAGAACAACCGTGCTCATGCACATCCCGGCAATCCACAGGCCACCTTTTGTGCCCTTAGGCATGGCATCACCCAGGTACGTTCGATTGCGTTGCAATTTAATGAAGCCGATATAGGCAATGGGTAGCAGTAGCCCGCAGATGATATTGGTAGGTACGGCGACCCACATCGCGATGTCGCTCCAGAACACCGCGCCGAGCACGCCGATGGCCGGAAGCAACATGCCAACGCGATAGGTTGGCCCTTTGGTTGGTTCACTGCCGAGTTTGTTCGTCATTACCGACAACGCGAATCCGCTGCACAGCATTTGCATGGTGATCGATGACAACGCCATGGCAAGGACGCCTAGGCCAAAGACCCACAGGCCAACGGTTGGACCAAGTCGGTCTGGCGCCGCGAGCACTTGCGCGCAGGCCCACGGTGTGATCTTCTTGCCATCAAAGAGTTCTGGCGATTGGAAGTGGAAGATGCTTGCCGAGGCAATCAACAACAAGCAGGCAGCAAGAACATATGGAACAAACATGCCAATACCCAGGTCCAGTCGCGCAAGGCGTGCGTGGGCTTCCCCCCAACTGCGGCGGCGAAGTGTGTATGGATACACGAACACCATGTTGGCGCCGACAGCTGCAGCAAGTCCGGAGACAACTAATGTGATGCCAGCGACTCCTTTGTGTTCATCTGGAATGTTCGGGATAAGGCCTTTGAGCAAGCCAAGGGGCTCAGGAATACCCGTTCGAATGACGACCCATGCAAGGGCAATCACAATCAACCAAACCATCGCTTTGAGAATGCCCTCGTACAGACGTACCAAGCGATGGGAACGGCCATAGAGCATGGCGACGCTGACACACCAGGCAAGTGCAATGAGTCCCATGACCCAGTTGGGCGCATCCCATCCAAGATCGCGTGCCAACAAGCCGAGCATTGCTGCGGCCAAGGCGTATTGGGCAAACTGCCAAATGATCGATGAGACGATGCCTGAGATCGCCCAGCCCCAAGCGAAGAACGGCCCCGCGTATTGCCGCATCGCCTGGAAGGGATCCATATCTGTGGACAGTGTTTGGTGGGCTACGGCCGCGAGCACGATGATGCCAAGCAGCATGGCGACGGGGGCAACCCAGAGTAAGTCGTAGCCAAATGCAGCACCAGCAAAGATCGAAGCGAATGCCGTGCCACCGCCGAGCGTCATGGCCGACTGCATGAAGCCCGGTCCCATCAAGTGCAGGTAGCCGATGGTTCGCTTTGGCCAAGGCTTGGCATCAAGGGCTTGGAGCTGCGACACCTCGTGGGGTTGGTTGGTCTTGGTGCTCGTGGTCATGTGCGTCCCATTGCTTCACGCCGAAGGCCTTTGATGGTGACCGCCTGCGGCATCGTTTTGTAGTGCGGATCAAGCGGGTAGCAGCCGCTGATTTCGTTATTCCGTGGTCCCGTTGTGCAGTCGCTGAAGGTCCTGCAGATGAAGGCTCGATCCATGTCGCGGCCTGCGACGACATCGCGTGGAAGGTGCGGGTACGAGAGCACCATGCGACCCAATCCCACAACATCGACATGGCCGTGCTGGACCTGCGCCCCAGCGACGTGTGGCAGCCACTCCTGAAGATAGGAATAGCCACTGCCCACGACGATGAGGTCTGGAAACGCGGCCTTGACTGCACGGGTCGCATCGAGGTGCCGAAGGACGCCAAGCAGTGGGTGCTCTGGCGGCAGGTAGCCGTCACTTGGTGGATAGGTCGCCGGGCGTTGCACGTGGGGGCACCAGTAGGGCGATCCCACCGTGACGTTGACCATAGAGACGCCGTGGTCGCGTAGTAAAGCGATCATTGCCAACGACTCTGCGAGGTCCGGTTGCGTCGGGTCGACTTCGTTGACGCCCAGTGACAAGTCCCACCGCGGCAGGTTGTGTGCGATAGGACGCCCAATGCCCGTATCGGGCGTTCGCTCATGTGGGGGGACATCGGTGACTGAAAGACGTACACCAATGTGTAGATCCGGACATCGGGCGCGAATGCCGTCGATGATTTCAAGCACCAGTCGAGTTCTGCCGGTGAGATCACCGCCGTATGGACCCGGACGGTGACGAGCCGAAAGCGACTCATGCAGCAGGTAGCCATGGGCGCACTTGACATCAACAAAGGTAAAGCCGGCGTGATGCGCAACCGCCGCAGCGTCGATCATGTCGTCGCGAATTTGCTGCAGTTCGTCATCGCTCAACACGTGCACCGAGTCAGCGTTGTCGTACTTGGCTTCCAGTACCGAATGATGCTGCATGACCAGTGGCGTGGCGCCGTCTTGGGTTGGGCGGCAGAAGCGGCCCGAGTGTGTCAACTGCAGCCCTAGGAGCAGAGACGACGCATCGAGTTTGGCTTCCTCGCGGCCTTTGAGTAAGGCGTCACGCAGTGCAGCTAAGTGTTGCACGGGGTCGTCGTCACGGTTGAAGAACAATTGGTTTGGGTTAGCTCGCCCACGGGCTTGCACAGCATAGGCCTCGCCACCCCAAATGAGATCGGCGCCACTGAGCCCGAATCGGTTCCAACGTCGCAGGGTGTGCGCAGTTGGTGCGCCTGCAAGTGTGCCGTCCCATCCCTCCATGGGGTGAATGCAGAAGCGGTTGGAGAGCGTTCGCCCACAGGCGTCGATCGGAGCGCAAAGGGCAGCGTTTGGCTCATCGATCGCACTGATACCCGGCGTGACCTGCGAGAACAGATCTCGTAGCGCGTCAATCGTGCGAATGCGTCCAGGTGGCGTGTGCTGCATAAGTGGTTCAGGCGTCAGGCCAAGACCATGTTTCGGCAGGTGTACGAGATGCGGTATCCGGCATTGAAGCATAGCCGTAGCCGGTGGTGTGTATGGACTCCAGATGCAGCGTGCCTGCGTTGATACACAACTGTTCGTCGCGATAGAGATCACTATGGTCAGCCATAGCCGCATCGATATCCGTCTGCGGCAGATGGCCTAGGCCTGCAAAGTAGTGATGGCCGTTTCGTTCGACGTGCTCGATGCCTAGTGTTGTGACTGTGCACAGATCTTGCTGCAGTGCAATGCACGGCAGATTCGTGAGGTCTTCGGCCGATTGCACCAGTGTGCCACCAGATAAGTCACATCTGGCCTTATTGAGCATGGCCCGAAAAACGCCCTTGCAATTCTTGACCGAGACGCCGCCATATCCCAGCGCTGCAGCTTCAGACAGGCTGTCAATGGCGTCGTCTGCTTCGTCAATGATGACTGGTGGGATGAGTCGCTCAATGCCCGTGTTGCGTGCTGGGTCGAACGTCACGGTTCGGGGCAGGGGCTGTTCAATCAGCAGCAGCCGATCGCACAACCATCGCCCGGCATTGGTGCCGTGGAGGCGATCGGTGAGTTCTAGGACTCCGTCCATTGATTCAAATTGTTCGTTGCCGTCGATCGTGATGCGAGCGGCGTCGCCCACGGCATCACGAATCAACGTTGCGATGGCATCAAGTCGATCGGTATCGAGGTCAATGTCGCCGCAACACTTGAGTTTGAAACATGTCAGTCCATGGGCAGCGATGTCGCCTTGGAGTGTTTCGGGATGGCCGTCGTTGATTCGATGGGCGTCGTCGAGGTCGACCTCCCGAAGGGCGTCTAGCATGCCCACCGTATGCCGAAGCGTAATGCTCGTACGTGGTGCATGGAGTGAGTCTGGAGACCACGAGGCAACGGTGGGATCAAGAAGGGCGAGATTCATGCCCAACAGGTCGCTCTTTAGGCTTTGGTGGAAGGGCATCTCTGCAGCACGGCATGCTGCGTCAATCAGCGCGCGTTCCAGCAGTGCAGGGCCATATCCATGCACAAGTCGGTCCGCAGCATGTCCCGGGATCTCGGCCGTCGCGGCTTCATAGGCTTCATGCCAGAGATCAAAGGCAGTGCCCCTGCGGCCAATGGAGCGAGCGGATGTTCGGTGCACGCTGTCGATGAGTGCGGCAACGTCTTGGGCGGGCGTCTTTGCTGCGTCTTTCTCAAACCACTTGGGCACAAGTAGGTCGCTGGCGAATCCATCGACAGTTCGGCCATTGGCTTCGATCTTGACGTGCAGCAGCGCCAGGGGCGCCTGCGTCAGTGTGTGCATGCCAAATCGAAAGGGCAGCCGGGTGTGGCACGAATCCAGATAGAGCTCGGTATCGACGATGCGAAGCTGCATTGGGATCGGAGGATACGGCAGTGGCTGCGTATGTGTCGGTCTACCTGCAGTCTTTGCAGTACGCTTGGCCCATGCTTTCATTGATTCTGTGTGCCACAGCTCAAGTTGCGCCTGCCCATTCACAGCGGCCCAACATCGTGATCATGTACGTCGATGACATGGGGTGGGGTGATTTGCCCTCGCAGGGGGCAACGGGCTGGTCCATGCCCAATCTTGATCGCTTGCAAGACCAGGGCACACGCTTTACTCAGTTCTACGTCGCGCAGCCGGTGTGCTCCGCTTCACGTGCAGCGTTGCTGACAGGGTGTTATCCGAATCGATTGGGCATTCATGGTGCGTTGTGGCCCACGGCGCCCCATGGGATCAGCACTGATGAAACAACGATGGCTGAACTGTTGCACGATGAGGGGTATGCGACCGCCGTCTTCGGGAAGTGGCATTTGGGAACACAGCCCATGTTTCTTCCGCCGAACCATGGCTTCGATGAGTACCTCGGTATTCCTTACTCCAATGACATGTGGCCGGGGCATCCAGAGAGGCCCAAGAAGTGGCCGCCGTTGCCACTCATCGAGGGAACGGAAACGGTGCAGAACATTGATACGCTTGATGGGCAGGCGCCGCTGACGCGCGTGTTCACCGAACGAGCAGTTGACTTTATTGATCGGCATGCAGGTGATGCCGAGCCCTTCTTCTTGTATGTGCCACATCCACAGCCACACGTGCCGCTGGCTCGGAGTGACGCCTTTGCCGGGAGAAGTTCTCAGGGTTGGTACGGCGATGTCATGCAGGAGATCGATTGGAGCATGGGCGAGATCATGTCAGCGCTCGACCGGCACGACATCGCTGACAACACGCTTGTGATCTTTGCCTCCGACAATGGTCCGTGGCTTAGTTACGGGGATCATGCCGGGGGCGTGGCCAATTTGCGAGAGGGCAAGGGCACGACATTTGAAGGTGGGGTTCGGGTGCCGTGCATTGCCAGATGGCCCGGGCACGTTCCAGAAGGGCACATCAATGATGTGCATTGGATGACGATCGACATGCTGCCCACCGTTGCTGGCATTGTCGGTGCTGGCAGCCCCGAGTTGCCCATTGACGGCCGCGATGCGATTGATGTGTTGACAAGCAAGCCCGGGGCTGGGCCGCCGAAAGATCACTACCTGTTCTATTACCGCGACAATGAGTTGCAGGCCATTCGAAGTGGACGATGGAAGATGCACCTGCCACATACCTATCGATCTTTAGAGGGCCGTCTAGGTGGCACAGGCGGTGTCCCCACCAAATACAACTATGGCATGGCTCAGCCACTTGCGCTGTACGACTTGGAAATAGATCCTGCTGAGTCGATCGATGTGCAGCATGCGCACCCGGTTGTAATGACGCGCATGCTGGCGTTGGCCCAAGCCGCCCGAGCGGATCTCGGGGATTCTTTGACGAAAATGCCAGGGCCGGGTCGCCGTGCACCTGGGCGCATTCCTGAAACCCAATGAGTGTGCTTTGATTGGTTCTTGTTAATCCAGCCGTTTGACCAATTGAAGCGCTGGGTTGGCCTCATCCCAAAGCAATGGGAAGACCTGCAGCGGCTCAAAGCCCATCGCTTTGTACCACGCTCGGCTCTTGGCATACGCCGGGCACTGGCGATCCGATGACACTGTCTTGACCTGCAGCCAGCGGCATCCATCGTCCGCTAGCCACGCCTCGGTTGCTCGCAACAATGACCCGCCAACCCCTTGTCGGTGGTGTGACTCCAGCACGCCTAGCACGTGCAGTTCTGCGGCGGATGAAAAGTGCCGCTCTATTGTCATGAAGCCAACGGGCACATCATCTACAGTCGCAAGAAGTGTTGGCATGCGATCTGCAGCGGCGGTGTAGGCAACAATGCCTTCTTCAATGCCAAACCATGCCGGCAGTGCTCGCATAATGCCCTCGGCGACAGATCCAAGTTCATTTGAGGGTGGATGAATGATGCATGCGTTGGACATGCTCATGAGCATATGCTGTCCACGGCGTGTCCGTGATCACCAAGACGACTGAGCTAGGAACTTCCACAAAAGGTGTCGTATTCGCATTGTGTGGATACGGCTGGTGGGCTTTTGTCACGCCGATCTACTTCCACTTCATTAAGCAGGTGCCAGCGATGGAGCAACTCGCATGGCGCGTTGTCGCGGGCGTACCTACGATCCTGTTTTTTCTATGGCTATGCCGCCGGCACAAGGAACTTCGTGCAGCCTTGCTCGACCGCAGGGTTTTGTGCACACTTGCGATCTCAGCAGTCCTTATTGCGATTAACTGGTTCGTCTTTTTGTATGCGGTCATGACAGACCGCCTGAGTCACGCCAGTCTGGGCTACTACATCTGCCCACTTGTCTCGGTGTTGCTTGGACGGCTGGTACTCAGTGAACGACTTCGCCCAATTCAGTGGGCTTCTATTGCGTTGGCGGCTATAGGCGTTATGTCGATGGCGTGGACGATGGACAGCTTTCCGTGGATCGCCATAGCGCTGTCTTTGAGCTTCGGACTTTACGCACTTGTTCGCAAACGTGTGGATGCAGCCCCTGCGCCAGGGCTAGCCGTTGAAATGCTGCTGTTGTTTCCGATCATGCTCGGCTTCCTGATCTTCGTTCAGATTGATGTGGGCATGGCTGCGCTTGGCGATGATGCCTTAATCACGACGCTCCTTATTCTTGGCGGTGTGCAGACCATGGTGCCGCTCATCTTCTTTGCAGCCGGGGCGAGGCGACTACGGTTGTCAACGCTTGGCTTGTTGCAGTACGTCTCGCCTACTGGACAGTTACTGCTGGCCGTGCTGTTGTTTAACGAGCCATTTGGTACAGGACGCTTCATCGCCTTCATCTGCATTTGGGTGGCGGTATTGGTGTATTCCATCGACACGCTTCGACACGCACGTGGCAATGGCACTTTTGACGTGTCGATTCCAGGCGAAGTCTGACGCTCAAGCCCCTCGGGGCCATAGACTGACGTTCTCTAGGAGACCTCCCCATGCTCGCAACCATTGCGTTGAGTTTGTCAGTTGTTTGTCTTGGGCAAGCCAAGGCACCATCGCCCGCCCCAGAAGACCTTATTGAACGCCACATTGAAGCCACTGGTGGAATGCGAGCGCTTGCTGACATCAAGGGCCTGCATCGGGTGTGGTCGCTGAAGTCAGGCGAATTCACAGGCACGATGGAAACCAATTGGTCACCCGAGGCCTTTCGGACCTCGCTCACATCAAGTGATGGCACGTGGACAATGGCATGGGGGCAGGACTCGCAAGGGGCCTGGCAACAGCAGCCCGATGGCAGCATGGCGAAGGTGGCACCTGCTCAGGCACTCATGCTCAAACTGCAAGCTGACCCCGGTGCACTGCTGCGTCGCGACGATTATGTCAAGCGACTGGCTGTGACCAACCTCGTCAAACTACCCAGCGGTGATGCCTGGCGTGTGCTTGCTGCGCCAAAGTTGGGCAAAGTAATGACCATGTTCTTCAGCCAAGAGAACGGCAAGTTGGTGGCTGCGGAGTATTGGCGAAATGGCCCCGATGGCAAACGTATGCACATCGAGGCCACGTATGACGATTGGCGATCAAAGGGGCCATTGCAAATGGCCTACCGCATTCAAGAGAGCTCGCATTTGGGTGATGCAACTCTGGAAATGACCGAAGTTGACATTCGACCCATGCGCAGTGAAGAGGTTGCCCGGCTCGATGCCTCCACAGCGGAACCCACGGCCAGCCCAGCAAAGCCAGCGTCACATCACGCACGATTGATGAGCATGCTTGGCGACACCATTACCGCGCCAGATGGTTCGCAAGTGTCTAGTGCATTTGTTGCAGGCAAAGAGAATGTGCTGTTGTACTTTTCGGCCAAATGGTGCGGGCCATGTCGGAGATTCACGCCCGATCTGGTGCAGTTCGCCAAAGACAACGCCGATGGCGATGTTGTAATTCTGCTCGTCTCTAGCGACAGGTCGGCCAGCGATATGGCTGATTACTTGAAGAGTTACAACATGCCGTTTGGCGCAGTTGACTTTGCCAAGACTCGCGACGTCAAATCAGCGTGGGCGGGTGGCGGTATTCCAAATCTCGTTTGGCTCGGCTCTGATGACAAGGTGATCAAGGGTTCATATGAAACCGACGGCATCTATTCACCCAAGATTCGAGGAAGCTACGTCGGCCCACAAAGCGTGCTTGCGGCTTTCAAGAAGCGTTGACTGACGAGCATCTCCAGCCTTACCGCGAAGCAATTCGCACGCATGGCGGCGGATTCGATGCGACGTTGTGGGGATCGCCGCAAACACAGGTCCTTCGATTTGAAGTCCTTGCCGACATGCTTAGTGGAGTCTTGGTGGATGAAGTGACCATCTTGGATTTGGGTTGTGGCGACGGTGCCTTTGGGCAGTGGCTGCAGGACACACGAGGCATTCGTGCCTACGTTCATGGGCTTGATGCGATGGGGGAGATGATCCAAGCCGCCAAGGCAAGGCGCATCCAAGGCGCCACATTTAGCGTTTGCAACCTGACCGATCGCAACTGGCCCATCTCTGATACAGCAGACATCGTCCTGTTGTCGGGTACCTTGAACACCATGGATGACGCAACTGCATCGGACCTGCTGAAGGAAGCCTGGTTGCACACGGCAGGCGCATTTGCGTTTAACTTTCTCGGCGATGCGCCATCGAGTCGTTGGCGTGACCAGCCACTTGGGCCAGCACGTCGGCATTCAGTAGATGCCATGACGGCGTGGGCTCAATCTTGTAGCACACACGTCACGTGTCGCAGTGACTATCTCGATGGCCATGATGTCACACTGTGTTTGCATCGCGACATTGGCAGCCCAGCCACCTAAGTCAAAGAGTATTGAGTAGTGCACGACGTGTTTGGAAACTGTCCTGCAGCGGGGCTATCTTCACGGCATGAAGGAGCACGTTATGCAACGCAGATGAACAACCAAACAACGACTCGCTTTGACATTCTCTACACAACGTTCCGTAATCAGCCAACAGACGACTTGGCCCGTGTCGTGGCCGCGGGGCAATGTGGACACGCGTCCTCAGGGGGCCGGTGCAGAGTCAGAAAACACTTCCGCTGCGATAATCGCTAGCCCACAGGCCTGCTAGGCTGTGGATTCCAGCGTAAGGAGTCGCCACATGTCTAACACACCGACAGATGCCGTTGAAGTGAAGGCACCAATCGATCTTATGGCGTGGTGCGAAGCCAACAAAGCGGGCTTTGTGCCGCCAGTCTCGAATCAGTACCTCTATGACGGCAAGGACTTCTTTGCCATGGTCATCGGGGGGCCCAATGCCCGCAACGACTTTCATGTCACGGACTCAGAGGAGTTGTTCATGCAGCTCAAAGGTGACATTGTGGTCATTATTCGAGAGGGTGATCGGCTTCGAAAGGTCGCGGTGCGAGAAGGCGAAACGTTCTTTGTTCCAGGTGGTGTCCCACATGCGCCCACACGAGGCCCCGGGACGCTCGGTCTAGTCATCGAACGTCGGCGCCCTGCAGGGGAAATTGAACACCAGCAGTTCTACTGCGATCATTGTGAGGCACTCGTGCACGACCAAGCCTTTGACTGTGCCGACATTGTGGAGCACTTCTCGTGTGCAATGGAGGCATTTTGGGCGGACGAAGCACTGTCGACCTGCTCCAACTGCGGTACTCGTGTGTGCAAGCCAATGCCGGTCAAGCGCATCGAGTTTGAACCTGAGATCAGAATTATCCGCGAGGGTGAGGAATGACGGACGTGCACATGGAAGTCTCTGATGAGATTCGCGACGACGACATTGCTGCCGAAGAACAACCTGCTGCGATAGATCGCCGCAAAGTCAAAGGGCGGCGGATCGTGAAGTTCACCTGCATCGGGTGTCTGTCTGCAGATCTCAACGCGGTGCAACATGCGCACGATCGGGGCACGATGACGGTGCTCGGGAATTGGTCAGCGGGGCAAATTCTGCAGCATTGCGCCAAACTCATTCAATTTGCCTTGGACGGGTTTCCATCCAAGGCTCCTTGGATTGTTCGGTTTCTCTTTACAACGTTTCTGAAGAAGCGAGCGTTGAAAGACATTCCAATGGACCCAGGCATGAACCTTCCCAAGCAGGCAGCCTTCATGCTGCCCAGTGACGACGTTTCGTTCGATCAGGGAATGCAGGACATGCGAGATGTGGTGGCACGACTGAAGGCAGGCAATCGAATGGAGCAGCCAAGCCCAATTCTCGGTGAACTGACGCATGATCAATGGATGGGCATGGTGCTCCGTCATTGTGCGATGCATCATTCATTCATTGCCTTAGAGCCTGTTCAGCAAGATGTATCTTCGCCGAGCGACGCCTCAACGGCTGCCTGAGTATCGGGTGGTAGTGATCCTTGGCGAAGGCAACTGCGAACCAACTCGCGATAGAGCGCAAGCAACTGCGGCGATGTTCTGTTCAGCACATCGATGTGCGCCGCGATGGTTTCGGTGTCACCACGTGCGGCGGGCCCCATGACGACATCACCCTTGCCAAGGTCAGCAAGATTTCGGCCCGCTTCCTGCACCATTGGGCCAAGGGCGGCTGCGCCTGTTGCAGCGTCGTATCCTAGGTGCGTCCAGAGGTCAGCCGCCTCCGCAAGCAGTCCGGTCATTAGTCCACCGACGAGCGCAGCAGACAGGTGATACAGCGCACGATGCGCATCGTCAATCTGGATCGTACGTAGGCCTAGGTCGTCGGCGAACGACCGCAGCCAGGTTTGCGCAGTGTCATCGCCAGCAATAGTTGCAGTTGCACCTTGAAAGGCCTGAGCGCCTCGACCTGATCGAGTTAAGACCATCAACGGGTGCAGTGAACCCGTGTGCGCACCTGCAGTGGAGGCCCATTGCAGTACGTCCAGTCCTAGTGCGCCAGATGCATGCACAACAAGTTGGCCCGCGTGTAGATCAAGCGTGTTGCACACCGCGGCGATCGCACTGTCGGGAACGCACAGCAGTACCACCTGTGCTTGGGCCGCCTGCGACATAGGTACGGCGGGCACCTTCAGGCGATGTGCTAATGATGTCGATCCACTTGGGCTGCACAGGGCAATGAGATTTCGTCCACACGATAAAGCGCCCTCGGCCAGGGCACCGCCAACTGCGCCAGTGCCGATGATTGCGATCGAAGCGTGGTGGTCGAGTGTCATACTGCGTGCAGGATCGCCGGTAAAGGGCGTGCTGTCGAGTCTGGGGCAGTGTGGGGTGTGCGTTGGCTGGGTACGTCAGCTGCGTCGACGTCGCTGAAGACCCATTCCAAGGACCACCAGGGCAAGGGCGCTGGGGGCGGGAACCAAACTCTGGTATCGCAGCACCAACTGGCCGCTGAGGTAGCTCCCAGCAGGTTGGCCTGAGCCATCGTCCCAATTACTCGCAACAAGAAAGGCTACGGAGCCCTTTGCAGAGGAGAATAGATCCAACAGGGATACGTCCAAACTGCCGCTGGTTGGGCCCACAACGCCATCATCGAAGGTGTCGGGGAAGGGCTGCGTGAGAATATCGATGGTGTTCCCACTGAGATCGAGGGCTCGAAAGCCAAACCACGCTTCATTGGCCCAATTGGGGATACCGATGTTGTTGTACGTTTCCACTACGACGTCTTGCCATTCCAGTTCGACAAGCCGGGCTGGGCCAATGCCAAGCTCCACAATCACCTGGGGAGAACCTGGGTAGTAGAGGTCATCGTTGAATTCGTAGATGACCTCTTCAAGGAGGGCCGGCGTTGAAGCAACAGCGACAGATGCCGTGCATGACGCAGCTATCAGGAACCCAAGACATTGTGTGATCCGCCTCATATGCAGCCTAAGTCTATAGGGTTATGGAGATGAAGCACATGGAATGATGGCGGATTATCGAAGTCGAAGGGCGTCGACGATGGTCCGCGCAGCTTCTTCTGGGATCCAACCATAGCCCCACAACTCACGCAGGTCAGGCTCTGCCGTTCCCGTGGCCTGCATGACTTCACCTTCGGCAAGGTCATAACTGGTCTCAGTGTGCCTGAGCAACGAATACACGTGCTCGCACCAAGCGGGGAAGGAAGGTTGACCTGAACGATAGGGTGGCATTGTGAGAGTCCGTGTTTCCATACCCCAATACGCACAGTTCCTCGTATTGGTGTGCCTGAATGAGCGAGATTCTCGGTCCAAATCGCCCCAAGAGCGTCTTTGGGCCACAGGAGGCCACCATGGCCACCCTTACTTGCATCGACTGACAGGCACTTGACCATGAGCGAGACCCCGGAAATGCGCTCAGATGCGGCTTGCCTGATCTACGCTCAGGAGGCGGGGAAGTCTGATGCGCGCCTCGCTGGAGCTGTAAAGAGATGTTCGCGGGTCCACCAAGCCGAGCCTGTATCGGCGAACTGATACCGCCACAGTGACCATCGCAGCCAGGTCGGGGGCGTGTCCCCCATTGGAGCGGCCTCAAGAAGATCCAGGACCGGCCCCGAGGCGTTCGCAAGAGCCCTGAGCAGGGATGGGAGTATCTGTCGGCTCATGAATTGATTCCACGCAGTGTCAGGCCGCAGGATGCCAGCGTTAAAGAGCCGCTCGTAACTCAATGCGTCAAACCATAACTGCCAGTCGAGCCGAGGCATGCCCGGTTGGCACAACGGCGATGGTTGATCCAGTGGGCCAGGCTTGTACCGGAATGCATAGGGGGTCCACGTTTCGCCGTCTTGGCTCGATTCAATGATGAGCTCAGGCCGTGTTGTTGTCATGGTGGCGAACAAGCCATAGTTCGAGGCGATGTGCCAAGGTTGCCATAGCGACGTCCATTGAAGGACGGGTGCGGGCATGGACGGTTGGATCCACGGCAACTGTATGAGGCTGATGGACAGTACGAATACGCACGCTCCACCAACGACTACGCGTCGAAACAACGGTGCAGCTGCGCGAAGGCCCACGGTGAATCGGTGTCGAGCGTTTCGCGGCCACAGCAACAGGAGCATTGCGTCGTCGACTGCGGCCAGACACAGCACAATGGCCAGCCAGTTGAAGTAACCGTAATTGCCCGTTGCCGCAATGCCCAACTGAAGCAACACGATCGCCACAACTCCAATGAGTCTCGGTACGCGTGGCAGCAGCAGCATCCATGGCACCCAGAGTTCCACAACGAACATGCCCTTGCTCAAGAGCGCAAGGAGCCACTGGGGGGACGCTGCGGCGATCCATGCGGGGCACCATGGCAACGGTTGCGTCCAGAAGTGGTACTGCAGTGCAGAGTCATTAGCCCAGGTCAGGTCACCTGAGTGCAGCTTTACCCAGCCAGACAGAAACATGAGTTTGACCAATAGCAGGATCAATACCCATCGCACCAGAGGCGATGGTCGCCGCACGTTGGGGGATGTCAGACGCCAGGTCAATGGCGACCAGAACACAGCGAGCAATCCAGCTTCCAGCAACAAGACATCCCATTGATATCCCGTAAAGACGCCCGCGGCGGTCACGAGTGACAACCAGGCTGCCCAGCACACAATGGCGCATAGCAAGGGCACAAGCCCCAATACCATTGCAACAGCTCCAATGGCACCAACGATCCACGTTGCGCTGAGCAGGCCATCGCCTCCGAACCACTGCAAAGTAGGGACACGCATGAGCCCCACTTCCGGTGCAGTTGTGCGTAATGCATCGATCCAAGCGCCAACGCCCTGCAAGCCCGATTCGCCAACGAGCCCGGGCAATTGAGGCCCTAGTGAGAGGAAGGCACCGAGGTAGATCAGGCCCATGCATCGCAGGAAGACCCGGCGCGTCAGGAGCCAGGTGTCCGGAATTTCTACTTTGCCCAAAACCGCCCGGCTGCACCGATCTGCACCACCGCGGTGGTTGGCGAGCCAAGCATAGGCCCACTCTGTGCAGGCCTTGAATCCCGGCACATGTCGATATAGCCACAAGGGCCAGCGGCGAACGCCACCTCGCGATTGAATCGTGAAGACCGCTTCGGCGCCTTGGACATGCGTGCCATCAGGTTCAAGAAGGTGAAGTGCTGACTCAAGCGAGGCTCGGTCAATCGTCAGGCTGTCACCTTGTGACTGGAGTGTGGTCCAGGCGAATGTGTTGCCTGTAAGTGCATACCAACGGCTGGCCCAACGGCGACAGAAGGTGCACTGGCCATCCCATACCACCACGGCACGACCGTCAGGCACCGTTGATACCGGTGGCCCGGATCCGCAGCCTGATGCGCAACTTGTACATGCGCCGCATGAAGACATCACAGGAGCGTATCGAAACTGACAGCCCCGCAACGCCAAAGCATTGCGGGGCTGTGAAAGGGCTTTGGGTCAGGTATCGATTCAGCAGTCACTGCCAAAGGCGGCCAGTACGACGAGGAGGTCTTCCACCATGTAGTCGGTGCCGAAGCCAGCGATAGCGGTCAGGAGATCTTCCACGTCCACAAATCCATTGCCGTCAAGGTCGCCAGGGCACAATTCGTCACACACAATGCTGCTGATGACAATGGCATCAATCCCTGCTTCGACGACGGAGCCATCGCCGATATCTTCCACGGAGAAACGCAGTTGTGTGTTTGCACTGGGGGTGTAGCCAGCAATGCTTGCAAGGTCGAATTCGGTCTCAATCCAGCCGCCGACTGTGTCAGGCCCGGACGGGCCAACCTGTTCCAGTTGAGTCCAACTGGCGCCGCTGTCATCTGAAATGTCAACGTACATGCTGTCTTCATCTGGCGAGGCGCCATAACTATTATCAAGCCAGCGGGCATATGACAGAACGCCACCGGTTGATGCATCGATCACAGGTGATGTGAGTGTGGTTGTGCCCCCGTCGACGTCACTGTTGCATGCACTGCCAGAGGAGTTGTCAGTCAATGCGCACGAGCCCGATCCATCAAAGTCTGCCGGTGGGTCGCCACGGTCGCAGTTGACCGGCACACCGATATTCCACTGTCCATCGGTTGCATTGCCGCTGGTGGCCCACCCAGTGCTGCTTTGGAAGTTGACATCAAGCGACGTCGTAAGGCCATCGGCTGAAATGGCTGTGCCATTGCCAACACTTCGAGTGTCGCCTGAATCGGCGGCCACAATGGCTTGATAGCCCACGACATCGCCACATACCGATGCGCCGAATATGGCGCGAAGCACCATTGGGTCGCCACTATCAACGATCGAAAGGTCACTTTGATGGCTGCCTTCTGAGTCCATCCAAGTCAGTTGCGAGGCATTGGCATCAAGGTTGATGCCTTGGGCAAAGGTCACCTCGATGTCGAAGGAATCACCGCCCGATGGGTCCAGTTGTTCGGGTACTTCATTCAACAGCGCTACGCTCATGGCGGGCGGTTCGAGCCGCCACACGAAGAGGCCGCGTTCTAAGTCAGAGCCAATCACCGTGCCACTGGGGAAGAAGGGATATACCGACCACAGGCCGTTGAACGAGGCAACGTCGCTTCCGGGATAGGTGTCAAACCAGGTGGTTTGGACTGGGTTGAGGCGATCGGAAATGTCAAAGACGCGAATCCCGCTTCGGTAATTGGCCTGATACATGACATCGCCACGGATGTAGAGGTTGTGGTCAATTGATGTCGAGCCAGTTGTGCATGTGCCCGCTTGGAATGGGCTATTGAGGTTGGAGACGTCGATGATTCGGGTCGTGGTCAGTGATCCGGTGTTCTGCTCGTCGAGTTCATCGTTCAGATAGAAGTAGTTTCGATCTTCAGAGAGCCAACCTTGGTGGCTGTAGTTGTTTTGAGCATACTGCAGGTGTGCCAACTGCACGATATTGCCTTTGTCCGTGATGTCGAGAATGGTCAGGCCCGTCTCATTCCAGCCGTTGTTGGTGCCAGCGCAGCAGAATGCGATCTCTCGGCCGGCCCATTGGCCGCTTCCGTCGGGGTACGTGATGATCTGTGCATCATGTACGTAACGATCGTCCCAACTGCCAATGTAGGGGGGGTTAGAGGCACTTGCATTGAGGTCGTAGATACGCAGTCCACTGCCGCCGCCAGCGCGGTACAGGTAGCCGCTTTCTTCGTTGAGTACGACGTTGTGTGTAGCGGCGCTACCACCGGTAGTGACCGTATTTTCTAGCGTGACCAAGCCCAGATCAACGTTGGCAAGGTTAATGACCTGAATGCCACTGCCGCCTTCGCTTACTGCGTATGCGCGAATGCCAAATACTTTGATGTCACGCCAGAGTGAGTTTGGGCCGTCTATCTCGCCAACGATTTGGGCATTGGAAGGATCTGTAATTTCGACAACTGCAGTTCCAGATTCGTGCGTGAATAAGGCGTACTCGCGGCCGCTTGGTGATGTGTAGCCCCAGCAATCTGAGCCGGTAGATGGGTTGCCCTGAAATTCACCTAGGGGCAGCCATGACGTCATCTCAATGTCGCCTTCACTCTGGAAGGTGCCACGTGTCAACGGGGGGCTGGTGGCTTTTCGCCATGCTGGAGCCAACACTGGGGCTTCACGATCCTGGAGTTTTGGGTCGTCTTGGTGACCGAGCGCTACGCTCGCCCCGATCGACGCCAAAACGACGATAGCGCCAAGCCGTGCGACTGTCTTTGGATTTAGAACCTGCTCCATTGGCCAACTCCTCTACTCAGCAATGCGATGCACTAAATCTACCTGATCATTCGCTTGCGTCGAGCATTGGATCCCCATCTACGTCGATTAGTGGCTTGTTTTTACCACTCCGGGCGTCTGGGGCTCCGTCCTGCAAACTCTCCAAGAAGGCCTCTAGGGCCAATATGTCTTCAGGGGGTAAATGGAGCGGCTTTAGGATGGTCTCTTGGTGGTGATCGATGCGAATGTGGCCCTCAAGTGTGTTGTAGAAGGCCAGCGTCTGCGCCAGTGTATGGAAACGACCATCGTGCATGTACGGCCCGGTGGTCGGGAGATTCCGAAGGGATGGCGTTTTCATCGCTCCCCAGTGCTCTGGGCCGGCCGTGGCGTTGCCTGCTCGCCGTGCGCGGTCGCCTTCAGGATCGTCAGACCACACGCTGCCAAGGCGAAACTCAGCCGAACGCGCGGACTCTAGGCCACCCGCTCGCCCTGGGTCAGTGGGGAACAGCCCATCGGCTGTCGGCAGCCCCTGGTTGTGAAAGCCCCGGTCGGTAAACAGTGGGCCAGAATGGCAGTTTCTACAGCCCGCTTCACCGATGAACAATTGCAAGCCTCGAACAGCAGCTGGTGAAAGGATGCCATCGGTGGGCTTCCCACGTTTCAGCGCTTGGGCAAATCGATCAAAGGGCGAACGTCCGACGGTCAGCGTTCGTTCAAAGGCTGCAACAGACTTGCCGACATTCACAAATGCCCGTGTCACCGATGTTCGATCCGCTTGGGACATGGCATCCCATGCAGGCATGCCAGGTTTGGCACGATCGGGAAACCGTTGCGCATCGCCCATGTCTGGCAGCTCGCCAAACAGCGCTTCATACTGTTGTTTTAGATCCGGCTCTTGCGATATCACTCGAACGATGTTGACACGGGTGCTGTCTATTTCGAGTGGGTTCTCGAACGGGCTTAGCGCTTGTGACCAAAGCGAATCTGAGCGGCCATCCCAGAAAAACCATCGCTGGTGGGCAACGCTTCCAAGTGGCGGTGAGTTTCGAGTGCCAACGCCCACGCCTTGGGCTACAGCACGCGCGTCTGTGAAACTCCGGCCCGGTTGATGGCATGTTGCACAGGACACAGCCCCGTTGCTGGAAAAGATAGAGCGGTTGAACACCATGGCGCCGAGCATCGCTGCCTCGGCGTTGTCAGCGACACGATTGCTGGAGTCTGGTGGGGCTGGTGGTACCGGGCTCATCGTGCCGATGATGCGTACTTCTTTGTCAGTCAATGGCGGCGCTTGAGTACCGGCAATGAGGCAGATACTAAGTGCAGCGGTGATCATTCCAACACCACGTCCGATTCGGCGCGATGGACGGTGCCATTGGCGTCGGTGATGTCAAACTGCACACGCCAGAGACCGGGCATGTGAAACAGCATGTCTTTGGCAAGCCAAGTGGTGTGGGATAGTTGCTCAGTCGATGGCTCGTGCAGCATGCCATGTCGATGCTCGGGCATGCCAGCATTGATTGAGACGTGGCGTGGCGTTGGATCGACGGTGGCTCGAATGGTGAAGTACTCATCCACAACCATTTCACTTCCAGTGGCGGTGTTCCAGTGCACCGTATAGACGTCATCATTGCTTGTCGTGTCGAATCCACGAGTTGGATGTTGGCACGCGGCCAGTGGTAGCAGTGCAAGTAGGAGCAATGTCTTGACAGTCATTTGGTGTTCTCTCGCATGCTTGGCGTGTTTTGTGGCGTGTACGCTCGGCCCGTGCCAAAAGTCATCAACCATGCACCAGTGTTATCAAAGAACTGCATTCGATGATTTCCATGATCGAGCACAAGGATGCGACCATTGTGATCAACGGCAACTTCTGTTGGGTTCCAGAGTTCCCTGTGGTTGGTGCCTTTGTCGCCCAGTTGTACAGCCTGAGCCCCTTCGCCGATGATCAGTTGGTCGTGTTCGTTTAGCGCCACTGGCCGACTATCTGGTAGTTGCGATGTCCGGTTGAATGAGTGGAAGTCTGCGGTGGCTGTTGTGGCTGGTGTTGTGCGCAGCAACTTGGCCATGTCTGGGTCAAAGCGGGGACGATCTGGTGGCAGTAGGTCGAGTCGCCAGGTGTGCGTGTCGCCATCTGCCGCGTCGGAGATGGATAGCAAGAGCCCCGCATCTGTATCTTCAAATACAAAATCTGTGGGGTGCTGCACACAGCCTGGGCCGTCTCCTGGCTCGCCAAACGAGGAGACGTGGACTGGTGTGCCACGGTCAATATCAAAGACGTGGAACAATCGGATCTCTGGCTCAAAGACCACAAGGGTTCGTCCATACAAGCCCAATCGGGGGCCAAAGTGGGATTGCGAACCTGTTGGCTGAGTCGGAGCGAGTGCCCGATCGGGTTCGCCCATGGTGAACCCCTGTATACGTTGTTCAAATGGCTCGGCTACAACGCACCCCTGAGTTGTGAAGGCGACATCCTCGGGATAGTGAATGCGGCCCTCTCCTTCTCGGGGCTTCAAGGCATGCATGCCCCACCAGTCGATGGGTTTGCCAGTGAATGCATCGATTGCTTGAATGCGGTGATTCAGTCGGTCCGCAACGAGCAGGATGCCGTCACGTTCGTCAAGTCCAGCTGGTTCAGCGAAGCGGCCCGGTGCTTTGCCCCAGCCGCCAATTGTCCAGCGGTGTGCGCCATCGGCATTGATTGCATGCACCTTGTGGGTTGCTTCGTCGCCGATGAACAGCGTGCCGTCATCGCTCATGGCGACGGACGTGGGCAAGCCCAATGGCACACCGTTGACGTCGCTGTACAGACCCATATTGGCGCCGGACTGATCAAAGAGGAGTACGCGGCGGTTTCCGGTATCCGCTACGGCAATGCGATCGCCGTTTGAAGCGATGTCCACTGGATGATTGAACTGGGTCAGGCGATCACCCTTTGACCCAAACGCGTGCGATAACGTAGCGTCATCGCCTAAGACGGACACGCGATGGTGTGCTGCATCGAGCAGAACGATGGCTCCATCTGGCGTGATGTCTATGCCAACGAACTGTGCGCCATCGTTTGCGCCAAAGGGCAAGGTGTGATGATCGTGCACAGAGGGAATGTGCAGGCCCTTTGTGTCACACATGATGATGCCATGTTCATCGTGTGCGGCAATCGCGCGAATGTGGCCAGCCTCAGCCGTCCATGCATAGTGTGCGGGTAGTGGTGTTGCGGTGATCAGCAGCAGTTGGAGGAACACGGTTCGCTCAAGTCGCGCTCGTCGAAGCGGCTGCATCAGCGGGGTTGGTCGGTGTCAAACCGTTAATGCCCTCTTCGTCCTCGACAGGTTGTGGGGGTCCTACGGCGTATCCGGCATCTTGTGCAGCGTGGATGGCACAGTCAAGTGCTGCGCTGTTTCGGGCAATGATTGTTGCTTGTTTTTGGTTAAACGACACCGCGACCGAGCGAACATCGCTACAGCGATTCATTGCTCTAGATATTGCATTGGCGCAGTTCTGACAATGCATGCCTTCGATAGACACTGTGGCATGTACCGGCTGAATCGCGATCGGAGTGGATAGGTCGGTACGTTCGGCAGCCTGCGGTTCTTGTGGTGCTTCGGCACAGCACCCAAGGATCAAAAACAAGAAGATCAGTTGCAATCGAATCATGTCATCAGGATACCCGACGCAGGTATCAGGTGAGGATGTTCAATTTTTGGAATCGATGTTTGAGTACTGCAGTGGAGTCCGTCTTGAGCCAATCTTCAAGCACGCCCGCATAGACCTGTCGGAAGTCAGTCGTGTACTTCAGATCTCCGCTATCAAGGTTCACAAGATCAGGGTGTCGACCATGCAAGCCTGGCTGGACCATTGGGCCAATCAGGTACAACGGGGCGGCAGTGCCATGATCCGTACCCCCGGAAGCATTCTGAGCAACGCGGCGACCGAATTCAGAGAACACCATGGTCAGGACACGGCCATCGTTGCCTTGCGCCTTAAGGTCGTCTTGGAATGACTTGAGGCTGTCGCCAACTTGACGCAGCAGCCGACCATGTTGCCCGGCTTGATTCGCGTGCGTATCAAAGCCACCAAGTGTGACGTAGTAGACACGTGTAGGGAGTCCTGAACGAATCATGGCTGCAACCATACGGAGCTGATCAGAGAGATTCCCGCCGGGGAAACTCGCCAGTGGGGCAAGCGATGCGGCCTTGCGCACTTGGGCTGACGAGATCTGCGCATCAAGGGCCGTACGCCGAAGAAACGCCAGCGTGTCAGTCGCTTGATCGGGGTCCCCAGGGACAGTTCGGTACGCTTGCTTCAGGTCGTTGTCGATGTCTTCGCCGACCCAGCGGTAGAGCTCTGGCTTTTCGAATTGAACTGGGCGGGAACGCCGGCCCGTCAATGCCAGTGGGGATGTGCTGCCTAGAGCGATGGCCGCTTGTGGGTCCGGAGTGCCGCTGCATGTGTTATCGAAGTAGCGACCAAGCCAGCCATCGCTGTGCCCTGTGGGGTCCGCCGAGTGCCAAATGTCCATCGAGGAGAAGTGCGATCGGTTGGGGTTTGGATAGCCCGTGCCCTGCACAATGGCGGCTAACCCATCATCCATGAGCGTCTGCATGCCCTGGAATTCTGGATTCAGCCCGATACCGTCGCCGCCGGGGACAGCCAGCGCAAGGGCGCCATCTGTCGTGCCAGGCCGGCTAATGCCGATGTTGGGCCGAGCTCGGTAATACGCATCGTTTCCGTATGGCACAACGGTGTTGAGGCCATCGTTGCCACCGCCAAGTTGTACGACGACAAAAATTCGGTCCTGTGGAACGCCTGGGATCGATGACGTTAGCGCGCCAAGTGGTGACGAGACCCCTTCGGCGGTTTGTTGCAGGAACAATGGTGCTGTGCCTACCAGGGACGCGAAGGCTGTACCACGGTGCAGAAAGTTGCGTCGACTCCAGGGTGTTTCGTATGACATAGAAGCCTCGGTTCAGCAGAGTTGATATTCGGGGGCTGCACTAATGAGTGCGATCAGCCGTGTGACAGTGGGTGCGTCAAGTGGGCGGCCACGGGCCAGATCCGCCCATTGGTTTAGACGGGTTGCATCTGGCATGGTGCCTAGCAAGAAGCGTGCGAGGTAGGTTGCAGCATCCTTGGGGCGATCTCGCTGGGGAACATTGGGCAGGTGCTCCACCAGCCGTGACAAGTCGTGGTCCAACTGACCACCGCCATCCCACGGGCTGCTTCCGGGTTCTCGCCCCGTGAGCAGGTAGACGAGCGTATTTTGTCGAGTAAACAACGTGGACGTATTAATCCAAGCTGTGCCGCCATCCCAGCCCTTAACGCTTGGGGGCGCAAACAACGACTGTCCCATCATTGTGCAAGCTTCAGAGAGTCGCCTGACGTTTCGAGCTGGGAGATTCATAGATCGGCACGCTTGCACAACCAGTTGTACTGGGCTCTTGACCTGAGTGCCTTGACGGGTCGGGTGGTAGAAGTGTTTCGACTTGAATACCTCTTTAAGCACTGGGCGGATGTTCCAGTCTTGACGCTGCAACGTTTTGGCCATCGCGTTGACTACGGCCATGGACTGGTCGGTTGAGTCCGCTGCATCGTCTATGAAGAATCTGTACAGCTTCCAGCAAATCCATGTCGAGCTGGTCGGTCGGGTAAAGATCAACTCAACAAAGTCATCTGCGGACCAGTTCCCGCGGCGCCCGAAAATGGTCTTTGTGTCCTCGTCATGATTCCGACGATTGAATGTAAATGCATCGTCTTCGAAGGTAAACCCCGTGAGGGCTCTTGCGCCTTCTTTGATGTCGTCTTCGGAATAGCCATTGCCTTCGCCCAGCGTGAACAACTCCATCAGTTCGCGCGCTAGGTTCTCGTTTGGGGCGCCACGACGATTTTGGTTGTTGTTGAGATATTTGATCATCGCAGGATCGCGAATGATGCCATGCACTAGTGTGTCCTTGAAATTGCCCAGGGCGTTTTCTCTGAACATCTGATTCTGCATCAACAGATGCCAAGAGTCTTCGACCGCTCGGTATCCAGTGGCAAAGTGCCCGTGCCAGAACAACGTCAGTTTTTCTTGAAGTGGTCGTGACGTTTCAATCATCCGTTGGAGCCACCATGATCGAGCGGTGGCCATTTGTCGACGATCTTCACGCTGCCGCTGTTGGCGGAGCATGCGTGCCGTTTCTCTGGCAGACTCATCTCCATTTCGGCGGGCCATACGCAATTGGTTGCGTTCTTGGGCGGTGGGGGGACGCATGATGTCCGACTTGAAGCCGGGATCATCGATGGGGTCTGGAACCCTTGTCCAGTCCACTAAGTGGTCGACCGCGCCATCAAGTCCCATTTCGGTCAACGTCAGGACTTGTTCTGGTGTGCCACCAAAGCCTGCTCGTTGCAGCAAGTGCGCGGCTTCCCAATAGCCAAAGTTGTTGGGATCAAATGGAGCCAGCGGGCGTGGCATGGGAGCCTCCTACGTGCGTGCCACAAGGATATGCCTCGGGGCGTCTGCAGTTGAGTCTACGATAGAGGCGGCCTTAGGCATCCCCGTAGTTGAAAATCAGCCTCCTAGGAGGTCTGCCCCAGCCGGCGGCGCAAGGTGGAACTCAGTCGCACCGTGTTTCCAATGACGCTCACATCACTGATAGCCATGGCTCCCGCTGCGATCACCGGCCCCCACGTGCCCAGCAGACCAAAGGCTGCAATTGGGATCATTGCGCTGTTGTAGACAAAGGCTAGAAAGAGATTTTGCTTGATCGCGGTCAATGTGCGTTTGGCAATAGTCACCAATAACGGCACCGCCGATGGCCGATGTGCTGGAATGACCACGTCTGCAGCTTCGATAGCGACGTTTGTGCCAGATCCCACAGCCATGCCGACAGTTGCCCCAGCAAGTGCTGCTGCGTCGTTCAACCCATCGCCCACCATGATGGTGGTCTCGGGTCGGTTAGTCACCCATTGTGCCTTGGATTCTGGGGTTTGTCCTGCAAGAACATGTTCGAGGTCAAGGCCAATCGCGGTCGCAATTGCGAAAGCAGCTTCTTCTCGATCGCCTGACAACATGGTGACTTGTAAGCCGAGTTCTTGCAGTTCACGTATGGATGAGGCTGCGTCGGGAAGTGGCGCATCTTTGACGTCAATTCGGCCTCTTTCCACGCCATCGATTCGAACGACACACGCTGCGCGCGGGTCTCGCATTACTTCGACGGCTTTGCCATCGACGGTCGCCTTGACACCCTGCCCTGGCACAGCGACAAAGTCATACGCCTTGGGGGGCGAAATGCCGCGTCGGTGTGCTTCGGCCATTACGGCTGTGGCCACGGGGTGTTCACTGGGTGACTCCGCTGCAGCGGCGAATCGGACAACCTCATCTTCGTCAGTGCCCGATTCGGCAATGACTGCAATGACTGTCGGTCGGCCCTCCGTGAGCGTGCCGGTTTTATCGAAGATCACATGTCTAACTGATGCGGCATGTTCGAGTGCCTCGGCTGATTTGATCAAAATGCCGCGCCGGCCGGACTCGCCCGTGCCGACCATAATGGCCATGGGTGTTGCGAGGCCTAGAGCGCACGGGCACGAAATGATGAGCACGGTCACGGCCGCGATCACCCCCGTCTGGAATGGCGCCCAAGATCCTTCAATACCTGCAGCAATGGACCAGCCTGTGATCGTCAGAAGGGCAACGCCAAGCACGATGGGGACGAATACGGAACTCACTCGATCAGCCAGTCGCTGAATAGAGGCACGTGATCCCATTGTGTTGGACACAAGTTCCGCGATGCGGGCAACGGTCGAGTCCGCGCCACTGGCTGTGGCTTCAATGATCAGTCGGCCCACGGTATTGAGCGAACCACTGACGACGGCATCGCCTACGCCGCGCTGAACCGGCTCAGACTCGCCAGTGATCAGGGACTCGTCGATTTCAGACGCGCCCTCAACCACGGTGCCGTCGACGGGCAAGCGTCCTCCGGGGCGAACAATCAGCCTGTCACCTGGTGAGACTGTGGCAATCGCCACTCTTTGGGTTGTGTGATCGCCGGTGATGCGCTCCGCCGTGTCGGGTTGCAACTCGAGCAATTCACGAATTGCCGATCCTGCGCGGCGCGATGAACGTGCTTCAAACCAATGCCCAAGACTAATAAGTCCAAACAGTACGGATGCCTCTGTGAAGTACATGGGTTGGCCGTGATCCACACCCACTCGTTCAAGGATAAAGAGCACCACGGAGTACGCCCAGGCGGTGCCTGCTCCAATGCTGATGAGCGTGTCCATATTGGTCGTGCGACGCTTTGCCGCTTCGATCGCCGACATAAAAAAGCCCGGGCCAACGAGGACTAAGACAGCCGTGCCGGCGGTCAATTGCAACCACTGCAGCCACAGCATGGACTCATCGAGTGTCCAGGACATGATTGCTGTGGGCAGCCAGATGCCAAGTCCAATGATTGCACGCCGAGCCCATCGCCGTTCTTTGACGATGGCAGCAGCTTCACGTTCGCCTTTACGCAGAGGCGCGGCCTCAGCAGCGGGCTGTGACGGGAAGCCTGTGGCCGTCACGATCGCGGCGGCCTGGGCCGGGTCGATGGTGCCCACTACAGTGACGATGGCCCCGGGCACATTCACCGCAACATCCTCAACGTGATCATGGCTGATCAGGGCTTGTCGAATAGAACCTGCACAGCTCGCGCAGTGCATATCCTTTGTGGCGAGTTGAAACGACGGGGTCTGGGCCTGTTGGGTCGTTTCATTGGTCACTTGCAATACTCCGTGGAGGATGGGCCTGCTAGACTATCGCTCCCAGATGATGAACGTTAGATCTATTCCAGCGGCACGACTTGCTGCAGCCCTAGGGCTGTTGGCAATGCTGCTGGTGACGTCTGCCCAACCAATGGGCGTGGAGCCTGTTGTTGGCTCGCCCATCACCGTGGTTTCCGGCAGCGAATGGATTGAATCTCCGTTCGAATCGCTTGGTGTGCCTCGCCTGCAACCGATGGGGGCTGTGCCGGCGCCTCGAGCCGGGCGGCTTCGCGTTCGCGAAGCCGATCGAGTGGGGCCACATCGGCTGTACCTGCCGCCACCCGCCGCCTGCTGAATCCGCTAGCGGGTAACCCGCTATAGCAGTTCTGCACGGTCTATCACAGTCAACCAATCAATTGCGAGGTCATCCATGGCCATTCCTGTTGTCTCCCCGCTCGCTAAGAAACTCTTCGGTACACGCAACGATCGTCTCGTCAAGCGATACCTCAATACTGTCGACGAGGTGTCGTCGCATGAGGCTGATGTTCGCCAGCTCGACGACGCCGCACTGCTCGCTAAGACGGAGGAGTTTCGAAGTCGATTCGATGATGGAGAGACATCCGAGTCTCTTATCCCGGAAGTGTTTGCTGTTGCACGCGAGGCTATGGACCGAAACGTGGGCATTCGGAACATCTTCGATCCAACGCAAGACTTCGATGCATCGCTGCTGCCCGATGATGTGCGAGAGTTGTACAACGACACACGCGCTGCCATGGAGGCCGCCGAGCCGACCAAGCCACTTGCTGCATTCCTCGGTGGATTGAATGAGGTACCTGCTTGGCAGTGGATGCAGATCCCAACGGCGATCTATGAGGCGGTTAGGGAGATATACCCCAAGTCGAAGCCCCCGTTCAGGGCCCGCCCGTTTGATGTGCAGATTCTCGGTGGCATTGTGCTGTTCGAGGGCCGAATCGCGGAGATGAAAACGGGCGAAGGAAAGACGATCGTTGCGCCGTTGGCGTGTTATCTCGCCGCGCTACAGCGAAAGCAAGTACATGTTGTCACAGTGAACGACTATCTCGTGCAGCGTGATCGCGATTGGACATTCCCATTCTTTCACGGCCTTGGCCTCACTGTCGGGGCGATTCATCCACAGCACGTGCTTCCACCACAACTCAAGCAAGTGATGTATCGCTGTGACATTGTCTATGGCACCACTGCTGAATTTGGTTTTGACTACCTTCGTGACAACATGAAAATGTCCGCGCAAGAGCAGGTGCAGAAGCACCTGCAGGTCGCCATCGTTGATGAAGTTGACTCCACATTGATCGATGAGGCCCGAACGCCACTGATCATTTCCGGGCCTGCGCACGATCACGAGCCTCGATATGCCTTGGCCGACACGCTTGCTCGCCACCTCATTGACTTGCAAAAACAATGGAATGTCGCTGACGAGAAGGTGCAATCCTGTCAGCTTCGTGTGTCTACTCTTGAAGGTGATATTCGAAATGCTCGCGACAAGGCGAGTGTTCCAGCTCTAAAGGAGCAGATGGAGCAAGCTAAAGCGGACCTTCCGAAATTGGAGTCTGCCCGCGATGCCTACACGCAGTATTACGAAGTAGAACTCGACAAGAAACGCGCTACGCTGACTCACGATGGTATTTCGCAGGCGCAAACTGAGTCGGGCTTGGGGTCGTTTTACGTCGGTGAGAACATCGACATGCCGCACTTGTTGGAGCAGGCCATTCGTGCTCATGCTGTGTATCAGCGAGATCGTGACTACATCGTTGGCCCCGATGCCGAGGGGTCGCAGACGATCGTGATCGTCGATCAGAATACGGGTCGAAAAATGATCGGGCGGCAGTGGTCGGACGGATTGCATCAGGCCGTTGAGGCGAAAGAAGGAGTGCCCATCAAGCAAGAAACCCAGACGATGGCCACGATCACGATTCAGAACTTCTTCAAGCTATACGAGCGATTGTCGGGCATGACCGGTACGGCGGACACCGAGGCTACGGAGTTCTACGAGATCTACAAACTAGACGTGGTGGTCATTCCCACCAATGTGCCCATCGAGCGTGCTGACCATCAAGACGTCGTCTATCTATCTGAGAAGGATAAGACAAGTGCGATTTTGGAGGAGGTCCGCCGATTTAACGATGTGGGCCTGCCCGTGCTCGTAGGTACGACGAGTGTTGAAAACAGCAAGATGCTCTCTACAGAGTTGGCACGTCAGTTTGGCGTCAAGCATGAGGTGCTCAACGCTGAACAACATGAGCGGGAGTCTGAGATCGTCAAGAGTGCCGGCCAGCTTGGCGCGGTAATGGTTGCCACGAACATGGCAGGCCGTGGCACCGACATCAAGCTAGGGGAGTTTAGCCGAGGGGATCTTGTTGCCCACTGGAAGCAGCGAGATGTACTGCCTCGCGATGCAAGTGCTGACATGAGCGATGACGCGATCGTTGCAGCGGCTTGGCGTCACATTGCACTGCGGGAGTTGGGTAAGTCTAAGTCGGACATTAATGATATGGACGATGCCGCGATTGAGCATGCATTGTTCGCACACTGGTATGTCGAACTTGGCTGGGCGAAGTCTGCCAAGGCAGATGGCATGTCGATCAATGCATTGCGTGAGGCGTTAGACAAGACAGGGTCAAGCGTATTGCACAAACTTCGTGTCTTTAAGAACGTTGAGGATATGGGCGGCTTGCATGTGGTGGGCACCGAACGTCACGAATCAAGGCGGATCGACAACCAGTTGCGAGGACGTTCTGGGCGGCAGGGAGACAATGGGTCCTCACGGTTCTTCCTGAGCCTAGAAGACCCACTGATGAAAATGTTTGCCGGTCCGACGACATTGAAAGTCCTCAGTCGCTTTGGCATGAAGGAAGGCGATGCGATTGAGCATCCAATGTTGACAAAGGCAGTCGGCAAAGCGCAGCGTAAAGTGGAGGAACGCAACTTCCTCATTCGCAAGAACATTCTTGAGTACGACGAAGTGATGGACCATCAGCGTCATGACTTCTATGGGACTCGTCAGCGTGTCGTTGAGGGTGATGGGCTGCGTGAACTCATCTTTGAGTATTTGAGTACGGCTGTTGAGGATGCGTGTTGGCGGTACCTGGACAAGAGTTATCGATCAGAGTGCATTGCTGAGTGGATTCGCGAGCATCTGAACATCTCTATTGAGCCCGAACGATTGAAGCTCGATGATCAAAACCAGTTGCAAGAGAGCGTTCGTGTGAACGCTGCGCAGGAAGTCAGCCATCTTGTACGCATCTCAATAGGTGAATTCCTTGCTGAAGACATTGATCTTGGTACAGGGAACGTGGTGCAGGCGACCGAAGGCGGAAGTGATTGGCAAGGGCTGGTGAACTGGGTCAATGGTCACTTCAGCATTGATCTAAAGATTGAGGACATCTGCGACTTGCCGCGTGATGAGATCATTCGGTCTGTCGAGGCGGCGGCAGAGTCTGCGACGGATGCAATCGATCTTTCGCCGCTTGACACATTCTTAGTTGAGTCGTACGCGCATGCGGAGTTGGCCAAGTGGGTTGAGGCCCGATTCGGTGAAAAAATGTCAGCCGATGCGTTCAAGGATGTGCAAACGCCAGACGAGGCTGTTGAGATCATTATTGGCGCGGCTCACGATTTGTATCGCCGCCGTGAGCGGTATTACCCGATTGACTTTGCCATCGAGATGACAACAGCAGGCTTGAAGCAGGATTCCGAGGCTGCACTAGGCCAGTTTTGCAGTTGGGTGCGTTGCCGATACGAGTTGGATTGGAGCCCGGAGACGCTCCCGTCGGGTAATCCCGCTGAGATCAGGGCTGCCGTTGGAAAGGAAGCCGATCAGTGGGATACGGCGAGAATTGAAGATCGGGCAAGACGGTTGGTCGATGGCGCGGGCACGGTTGATGCACTTGATGAGCGATTGAAAGAGCAACTGGGCGCCTCGTTCTTCGAGAAGGAACGCCTCGCCGCGGAACTGGACATGGTTGCAGCAACCACCGCAAAAATTAAGTCAGTCATGCGCATGGAAGTTGAGCAGTTGGAGCGGTGGGTGCTGCTTCAAATTCTGGATGCAGCATGGAAGGAACATCTGCATCAAATGGATCAGTTGCGAGAAGCGATCGGCTATCGCAGTTTCTCACAGCGTGATCCACGAATCGAATTTAAACGTGAGGGTGCCTCGCTCTATGAAACGATGCAGGAAAATGTTCGTGATCGGCTAGTCGACATGGTGTTCAAGGTCCGCTTGTCACCGCAGGTTGCACCGCGTCCTGACGAGCAAGGGGGTGCAGCGGCTCCGCCTCAGCAAGCACCGCAGCGTCAGCAGCGGCACTCTGATCCGACCGACCCTGCAAAGGCAGCAGTGCGTGCTGCAGCCGCGGTGGCCTCGGGCGATGCTGGTGCGCAGCGGTCATCTACTCGCTCACGTCAGCCGTCTCAGCCGACCTCGCTGGCGGTTGGTCGCAATGAGCCATGCCCATGTGGGTCAGGCAAGAAATACAAGAAGTGCTGCGGCGTTAAATAGGATCGACGTGCAATGACTTGCGAGCAGTCATTGCATAACGAGTCAGCAGCAGCACAGCGACGGCGATGGTGGCCATCCATGCTGGGCCGTCGATAAGGCCACGGTCGGCACACAATGCTGCAATGAGTACGGTCAGAATGACAAGGGTTGTGCGGCCAATGGTGCGAGGGCACGATCGTGGCATCGCATAAAACAACACAATGGCTGGGAAGAGCACGCCATACAAGGCGAGATAGCGCAGGTACGCATGTTGTGCGCCGGTCCATGGGCTCACGACGAGACGTGCAGCGAGCCATGGCAAGAGCGGCGCAAGCAGTGGCAGCAGGAGGGAGATGCCCGAATGGCCTCCGAGCACTCCCGCGGGTGAGAGTTCTCGCAAGTTGGCTGCAGACGTGAGCACGCTTTGCACGAGTAAGTGGGCAAAGATGATTGAAGTCAATAAGTCTGGTCGAAGCGTCCAGTACGACGCGGACACGACAAGCATGAGGGCAAAGGCAGCGCCAACGATCCAGAAGGTGCGCCGGTCGTCGGTTTCCTGCAGCGTGCGATGGAACGGTGCATCCAGCCATGGGCACAGTAGGAAACCCAGAGAGAAGATCGGAGCGAGCCAGAGGATGTCGAGGGTGGGCTTGGTTCCAAACCAGTTTGGGTCGGTTATGCCAGTGGAGAGATTGGTTACAAGGACGACCAGAGAAGCAGCAAATGCCGCGGCGCCCAGCCAAGGCCACATTGGTCGGGGGAGCATGGCAAGAAGCCAAGAAGCCGAGAATGCAAGCAGTGGAATCACGAACACATTGCTTACAAGTTCGTGTCCCGGGAGCAACAGCCACTTGGCAACCATCGCCAAGAAGAGCAGTTGGAACCCGATCGTTGCAATGGCAAACCAACGCATGGCGGTAGCGTGGGTACGGCAGAACGTGCGTGATGCTTCAGCGGTTCGCAGCTTCAGGCCCATATACGTGCATCCCACAACATTGGGAATTGCAATCAGCAGGAAGCCCCACCAGCCATACCACTGCATCAGCAGGACCGGCAGGTACATGCCGATGCACCACGTCCATGCAGATGCGCCATAGAGACCCCAGCCGAGTTTGCGCAGCGTGCCCATCATGCGATTCAGTGTAGTTGTTGGTGAGGTGACCTTGGTGAGCGTCAGCGGCGGCGACGCGTTACTTCGGTTTTCGGCGTGCAGTGGAATGTCATCTGGCATTCACCCACACGGCGACTGGTTCGACGTCCTCGAACCGCTTGCTGAATCTGAAGCGTGATATCAATGTTGAACTCGCCGCCTTTGGCTAGATCGCTGTGCAACAGTTGTCGAAGCGTGTCCTGCTCAGCGACTTCATATACCGCTGGTCCGTGGCATGGTCGAAGGAACCGGTAGTTCAGATTTTTGCAGACGACGCGGTAATCGCTACCGCATTCAGCAAACAGGAACATGCCGCCGGCGACTTCAGAGTTGCCCAGAAGGGCGGCGCCCGCCATGGCGTTGTACCAATTGCGATTGAATCGGCGGAAGGGCAAAATGGCTCTGAATCGGGCACCTCGCTTGTGTGTGCCTTGTTCACGACGGATCGTGATACCGCTTCGCCACGCGTAAGGCAGCCAGATCAGCGAGCACACACGGTGCCAGAAGTTGTTTTTTGTGCTCAGCCGGCTGATAAAAGCTTCCAGCCGTTCGTACAGCGATAGCCGCGGGGGCTTCGCTGGCAGCGACTCGCTGAGCCGCTTGTCGTTGGTGGGGCTGGTGATAGACATAGAAGTGATTCAGTGGAAATCGTTGGCTGAACGAAGGCGGAATTATAGCTTCGGCATCTTCGGGGGGGGAGCCGCCACATCTATTTCTGGGACCCTCTCAGGAGGGGTCGATAATCGATACCCCTTGGCGGGATCGACTATCGTTCCCCAATGCCGCTTTCGAGACTAGGTGTGTGTTCTTGGAGTCTTAGGCCCTCAGATCCCGCAGATCTTGTCGATCAAGTGCTGGCAACTGGCCTTCAGGCCGTGCAATTAGCTCTATCGCCCCTGGTGAGCCAGCGAGAGACCTGGGGGGCCGCAATTGGGACACTCATGTCCCATGATGTGCAATTGCTCAGTGGCATGATGGCCCCGGTTGGTGAGGATTACAGCACAATCGACCGCATCCGCGAAACTGGCGGTATTCGCGTTGACGCCCATTGGCCAGCGAACGAAGCCATGATTCGCGCCGCTGCTGTTGTGGCAGAAAACGCTGGAATAGGGCTCATTACATTCCATGCGGGATTTCTGCCCCACGATACAGCCCACCCCGAACGAGCCGTCATGGTTCATCGCTTGCAGTCGATCGCCGACATCTGTGGCCGCCAAGGCGTCCGCGTGGGCCTTGAGACCGGTCAAGAGGACGCCCACACGCTGCTTGCAGTGTTGGGCGAAATCGACCGCCCAAACTTGGGGATCAACTTTGACCCCGCCAACATGGTGCTCTATGGCACCGGCGACCCCATTGAGGCCTTCGAGCAACTCGCGTCACACGTTGTGCAACTGCACATCAAAGACGCAACGCCACCGAGCAAGCCAGGTCAGTGGGGCAGCGAAGTGCCTGTGGGCGAAGGCGTGGTCGATTGGGACCGATTCATGGCCATTGCCGCATCGCTGGAACAAGATGTGGACGCCACTATCGAGCGTGAAGCAGGTGAAGATCGCGCTGGCGATATTCGTATTGCCCTTCATGCCATTGGCAAACATCTTCCATGAGAAGGTCTGTACATCCGCTCTTGTTGTTTGCTGCATTGATTGCCGGATGCACAGTGCATCAGCCCATCCCAAGCCAAATTGCCTACCGCGGTGGCGCCGTTGCGGCTGATCACATCGTCGCCTCAGAAGCAGGGGTTGCAATCTTACGTGCGGGTGGAAACGCTGTTGACGCCGCCATCGCAACGAGTTTCACGCTGTCCGTCACAGACCCATTTTCATGTGGTGTAGGTGGCGGTGGTTTCATGGTGGTATATGCCCCGGCCACAGCCCAACGTAGCGCCGTGGAAGCGATTGTGAACTACCGAGAAGTTGCGCCCGCAGCAGTGGATGCAACCTTCTATCCACAGCAGAAACGAGATGACGCGAGTCAATTTGGCGGCACAGCCGTGGGCATTCCCGGAACGGTTGCTGGCCTGTGGGCAGCGCATCAGCAGTGGGGCTCGCTCCCATGGAAGGCGCTGTTGCAGCCGGCCATCTCCGCTGCGCACGACGGCGTTGTGGCTAACGAAGCGTGGTGTCGAGCGGCCAATTGGCTGGGAACCGCCCGCAAGGACAATCCACATACAGCCACAATCAGCCAGTGGATTTGGAACAACTTGTGCAACGGGGGAGATGTGCAACCCGGCGATGTCATACGGCAGCCCGAGCAAGCAAGGTTGCTTCGTCGCATTGCCGGTCGAGGTGCCGACTTTTTCTATAGCGGCGAGGTTGCGCGGGACATCGTGTTGGCCGTCGAATCATCCGGTGGTGTCATCACGGTAGATGACATTGAGAACTATCGGCCAAGTATTGGGCCGCCGCTGATCGCAGACGACATCTTCGGCCGGTATCGATTGCTCACCATGCCCCCGCCCAGCAGTGGCGGCGTGGCCGAAATTCAAGTGCTTCGTATGGTGTCACAGCGGTGGCATGAGGTCGGGCACTTGTCGCCCGACGATCCAAGCTACCTGCACCTGCTGGCCTCTGCATTGCAGCACGCCTTCGCGGATCGGGCACGATGGTTAGCCGATGGCACGTTTGCCCCCGTGCCAGTTGATGACTTGTTGCATCCGGACCGCATCGCTAAGGCTGCCAAGCGGATCGACATGCACAGTGTTTCACCGCCGGAGCATGCACATATCCTCGCCCCACCGGACGACTCGGGCACATCACACCTGTGTGTGGTTGATGCTCAAGGCATGGCCGTTGCGTGCACAGAAACCGTGAATTATCTCTGGGGCTCGTGCATCGCGGTGCCGCAGTGGGGCATTGTGCTTAACAACGAAATGGATGATTTCACGACAAAGGTCGGCGGAACCAATGTCTATGGGCTCAGTCAGAGTGTTCGCAATGCCCCGCACGGTGGGAAGCGGCCCTTATCCAGCATGTCGCCCACCATTGTGCTTGAGGATGGCCGTGTTCGACTGGTGGCCGGCGCGTCAGGGGGTCCTCGGATCATTTCGGCAACGATTCAGGCAATCATCGATGTCTTGCAGTTCGGCTTGACACCCACCGCGGCTCTGGCCAAGGGAAGACTGCATCAGCAGTGGAAGCCACATGTGCTGTGGCTAGAGACGGGGCGGTTTGAAGCCGCGACGCATGATGCATTGCGATCTCGGGGATGGGATGTGCAAGAACGCCGCGGCGTTGGGGTGGAGCAGTTGCTCCAAGTGCGCCCCGATGGGGCAATGTTGCCAGCGAGCGACCCTCGTAAAGGTGGGGCTGCTGCTGGAGTTGAGGCTATTGAGTAGTGCATATAGGTCGACTGTCGTCCATCAGTAGTTGACTTTCGAGCCAGACTCCTTATTCAGCCGATGAAATCGCATTGGCATTTGCCAGGGAGCCCTCGTTATGCACGCATCGACTGAATCATCCTGTGGAAGCAAGCGCCGTTGCTGCAGCTTCATCTTCGCCGTGGCGCACATCGC
>JABAAC010000023.1 GCA_014238965.1 Phycisphaerales bacterium
ATGTCGTAGGACGATCCCTTCCACGCATCGAAGTCCGCTTGTGACCCGTTGCCCAAGGGTTGCCCGGAGTGGCCAAATGTCATGCGCCGCCCAAGCGTAGTTTCATACTCCACAACGGCTGCATCGAGCACTTGCAACACATCTTCGGTGCGGCGGCGCTCCGTTCGCTCGAGCAATGCCGAGCCAATGGACAGTGTGATGACCGCGAGGATAACGATGATCACAATCGCGGCCATGATCTCAACGAGGGTGAAGCCACCCACGGCAGCGCCGGTTCCCCGAGCGACTGGGTTGCGCATCGTGCAGTGGCCCATCATCGGCCGATCTCCACAATGTTGTCTGCGTTTGTGGACTCACTGTCTGGTGTTGGATACATCGCCTCAGCAAGCAGCGCCGAGTGGCCGTCGTCCATCCACCCCTGCATGTCTCGATCTGCATGATCGCCAAGCCACTGCTTGCGACCGTCGGCATCGCCAGGCTCGTCAACTCGCGCCCATGGGAACAGTCGTCGATCAGCGCCCGTTGACAGATAGGCAAAGGTGCCCATGTTCAAGGCGCCCGTCGATGTTGGGTCGCCAAAGGGATCGCCTGCGCTACCAGTACCAACCTCGCTGAAGTCGCCCCAATGGCCCCCATCGTCATCGAGAAAGGTCCAGGTCACTGCATCGCTGGGCGCAATGTCATACGGCCGCAGTGCGATGTATTCCGACAAACTGGGCGTCCACGTCCAGTCGGGCGTGTAATTGGGCGACGTTCCCTCGTGCCCAGGGGGCACATAGCCTGCGGGGTAACGGCCGCTTGGATTCCCGGCGGGATGATTAACGCGGTAATACCGAATGGGCACACCCCAGGCATCGAGAATGACCTTTGGCGCATCAGCGTTGTATCCCTCGTCGCCAGCCATGTAGACACGAGGCTGTCCCGTAGATGAGTCAATCGATCCATCCCAACCCGATGCATCGCCGCCAAATGCACCCACCATGGACAGGTCGTCGATTTCCAGATAGGGACCAAGCACTGGACCACGAGGATCACTAAAGCTGTCACTCACCGTGCCCAGAGGGGGACGACGATGCATCAATGCGCCAACAGCACCACCACCAGCGACCCCTTGCGCACCCCAATAGCCATCGTCTGCTGGCCGACGAATGCCTAGTCCATCATGACCGTCTTGCAGTGCCGGCCCATAGCCCAGCAGGTACTCCGCCGGAGATGTGTACGAATACCACCCCTGCATGCGTTCGAGATAGGCAGGGCCATCAGCATTTGTTCGATTCGTGGGCTCAAGTCCATCGAGCGCCGATCGATCATTGTCAAGCAGCGGTGGAAGGTATCCCGTATCACCTTTGAAACGATCTGTTGCCTGCACCATGGCACCCATGCGCGCACGGGTGGTCGACCCCATGGCGGTCGATCTCGCTCCACCGATCGCCACAATGAGCAGACCAGTCAACACTGAAATGATCCCTAACACGACCAACAGCTCAATGATGGTAAACCCGGCTCGAGCGAGTCTCGCTGCGTACGTGTGCTGATTGGCGACGTACCTCATTTGCTTGAAATGTCCTGAATCATCGTGACCAAAGGCATGAACAATGCGAGCACGATGGTGCCAACAATGGCACCAAGCACACAGATGAGCAAGGGCTCAAGCAAACTCAGCATCGAACCCACAGCGACGTCCACCTCTTCGTCGTAGTTGTCAGCGATCTTCGCCAACATGACGTCCAAGTCGCCCGTCTCCTCGCCCACGTCGATCATGTTCACAACGATGCCGTCACAGACTTTCGCCTCACGCAATGGCCCTGCGAATGTTTCGCCTTCGCGAATGGAGTCATGCACCCCTTGCAGCGCGCGCTCGTACACCCAATTGCCACACGTATCGCGAGTGATGTTGATGGCTTCGAGAATCGGCACACCGGCCGACACCAGCGTGCCGAGCGTTCGCGTGAATCGAGCGACGGTCGTTTTGCGGACCAACATGCCCAGTACCGGAATCTTCAGGATCAACCAGTCAAAGGCCGCCCGGCCAAATTTGGTTTTGCGCATAAACTTAACGCCAAGGAACAGGATCACCGGTGTCACGGCGATAATGGCCCAGCCGGGCACCATTTGTTCTTTGCCCGCCACCCATTCACTGGCGTTCATGAGAAACACCGTGATGCCGGGCAGTTCAATCTTGAAGTCAAGGAAGATCTGTTGGAACTTCGGAATGACGAAGTACATGATGCCCGTCACAATCACAACGGCGATGAAAATGACAACCGCCGGGTAAATCATGGCACCTTTGATTCGACTCTTAAGCCGCTGCGCCTTCTCCATGAAGTTGGCAAGACGCTGCAGGATGACGTCAAGCACACCGCCGAGCTCACCAGCAGCAACCATCTTCACGTACAGCCGGTCAAAGGCGCGAGGGCTCTTGGCAAATGCATCAGACAAAGATGAGCCTGATTCCACTTCGACATTGACATCCGTAAGTGAGCTCTTGAGCAAGCCTGGCTTTTGCTGCTGCTCGAGAATCTGCAGCGAGCGAAGCAACGGCAGACCTGCATCTTGAAGGGTCGATAGTTGCCGCGTGAATTGCGTCAGAACCTTTGTCTTCACCCGGCCAATGGAGGGCAGGCGAAAGTTAATCTCAATTTGCCCCTTCTTCTTGCCCTCTTTGTCGTCGCCTGCGGCACCCTTCTTCTTGCCCTTCTTCTTGCTCTTCTTTTTGGAAGAGGCCTTCTTTCCACGAGAGAACATGCCCCCCTTGGCATCGCCACTATCTTCATCGACGGTGGTAGGGAACAGTCCCTGCCCGCGAAGCTGCTGGAGGGCCTCTTCGCTCGTGCCTGCATCAATGGTGCCAGTGACATTCTTGCCGCCGGCATCTAGTGCTTCATATTGATAGGTGGCCATTGAGTCCGTGTTCCTTAAGCGCTTGTACTTCGACGCCTATTCTTCGACAATTGTTTCACGCAGTACCTCGTCGATCGTGGTTCGCCCGTCATAGATGGACAGCAGACCCGACTCACGCAACGTACGCATGCCTCGCTTTCGAGCTTCTGTACGCAGCACGGCCGTCGAGGCTTGGTTCATGATCAACTCGCGCATGGTGTCATCGAGCAGCATGATCTCAAAGATCGCCAAACGCCCTTTGTACCCACTGCCATTGCATGTGCTGCAACCGGTGCCACGGTAGAACGTTCGGCCCGCAACATCCTCAGGCTTCAGGTTCACCTCCATCAACTCCGTTTCACTAGGCGAATACTCTTGCTTGCACTGGCTGCACACGCGACGAACAAGCCGCTGCGCCACGATTGCTTCAACTGTCGCTGTGATGAGGAATGACTCAACCCCAAGGTCAACCATTCGCAAAATGGTGGACGGGGCATCATTGGTATGCAACGTCGAGAAGACGAGGTGACCCGTGAGCGATGCCTGAATGGCGATCTGCGCAGTTTCCAAGTCGCGAATCTCGCCCACGAGCACAGTGTCAGGGTCTTGTCGCAAAAAGGATCGAAGAAGCCGAGCGAATGTGAGATCCTGATCAGTATTCACTTGGCATTGAATCAGCCCATCAATGTCATATTCCACAGGGTCTTCGGCGGTCAGGATCTTTCGATCTGGTTCATTCAATGTACTGAGCGCCGCGTACAGCGTCGTCGTCTTGCCTGAACCCGTTGGGCCGGTGATGAGCACCACTCCATTGGGCTTGTGGATCAACTCCGACATGATCTCAAACTCATCTTCACGCAACCCAATTCGATCGAGCGACAACTCGACATTGCTTCGGTCAAGCACACGCATCACCACCGACTCGCCGTACATGGTCGGCAATACGGCGACACGCAGATCGATTGGATTGTTCTGCACAGTCAACTGAATGCGGCCATCTTGAGGCAGCCGCCGTTCGGCAATATCAAGATTTGCCATGACCTTCACGCGGCTGACAATGGGCAACGCGAGATGGATTGGCGGCGGGACCATTTCATACAACACGCCATCGATGCGATATCGCATCTTGAACTCGTCCTCGAACGGCTCGAAGTGAATATCCGATGCCTTGTCCTTGATCGCCTGCAACAGCACGAGATTCAACAGCCTGACGACCTTGTTGTCGTTTGAGGCAGCAGCGAGTTCTTCAAGATCAACACTGTCTCCACGCCCAGCAAGCGCCGAGATGGCATCAGAGTCCTCAAGTTCCGCCATGACGTCGAGCATCGATGAACTGCCGCCGGAGGCATACAGTTTGCCCAGGGCGGCGTCGATAGCATCGGCCTTGGCAACGACTGCTGCGACCTTGAAACCCATCAGCATTCGCAGGTCATCCACCGCGCGGAAGTTGTCCGCAGACTTCATCGCAATGGTCAACTCGCGATTTGTCTGATTGAACTCCAAGGGGACGATTTGATACGTTCGAGCCGTCTCAGCTGGAAGGTGCTCCGTGAGCGCCTCGTCTAGCGAGTCGGGATCAAGATCGACACAGTCAAGACCCTGCTGTCCTGCGACGGCCCGCATCACATCGTCGGCCGTGATTCGCCCCTGCTCGATCAGGATCTCCCCGATCTTCTTGAATTCCCCCTTGGCCTTACGACTGCGCTGCACAGCTATCGCCTCGTGCACCTGCTCGCGGGTGACTAGGCCAAGCTTTGACAAAACCCGACCAAAGCGACGCCCTTTGAGTTCAGTTGCAGCAAAGCCACGTTCATCTGGACTCAGTGAACCGCGGCCTGCCCTATGACGTGTGGCTTGCTTGCTCATAAACCCTGAGACTCCTGCGTGCCGCCAACTAGCGTTGGGGCATCTAACACAGTGTGCCACGCAACGGACGCGGCATCAAGCCCGATTGGAGGCTCCTAGGCGTTGCGCATGCAGCCATTGGCAATGGTCGCAGCTTGACTAGACTCACATTTCAGTCGCCCTAGGAGGCCCCAGAAGGGCTCAGGAGTCCTTTCGGGTGTCCGGGTCATCCAGTTCCGCACGGCCCACTTTTCGGCCACTACGGTGGATTCTGCTGGTCAAATCAGCGGCATCTCGGGCCTTGTCGATCATTTCCTCAGCGTCGATCATGCCCCGCTCATACTTATCCCACAGGTTGTCATCGAGCAATTGCATGCCGAATTTCTTACCTGTTTGGATTGCGGAATCGATTCGGAATGTCTTGTTTTCACGAATCAGGTTTGCGATCGCTGGTGTCACGACCAGGAATTCATACCCCGCAACCCGACCGGGCTTATCCGACCGACGTAGCAATACCTGTGACAAAATCGCCACCAGCGACACCGATAACTGGACGCGAATTTGTTCCTGCTGATTCGTCGGAAAGGCATCGATGATTCGGTTAATCGTGCCCGAGGCACCTGTGGTGTGCAAGGTGGCAAATACCAAGTGGCCCGTTTCAGCTGCTTCAATGGCCGCCTCAATGGTCTCGAGGTCTCGCATTTCACCCACCAAGATGACATCGGGGTCTGCACGAAGCACGCGACGCAGGGCCTCTGAGAAGCTGGGCACATCGACCCCCACTTCCCGCTGATTGATTACTGACTTCTTGTGGTAGTGGTAGTACTCAATAGGGTCTTCGGCAGTCACGATGTGCCGCTCAAGGTTCATATTGATGTGATCGACCATTGTCGCGAGCGTTGTTGTCTTGCCAGATCCTGTTGGCCCAGTCACGATGAATAGCCCACGTGGCCGACGAATCAATTCCTTGACGATCTGCGGCAAGCCGATTTGCTCAAACGAGAGCAACTCATTGGGGATAAGCCGCAGCACCATCGACAAATTGCCACGCTGTCTGAAAATGGCAACACGAAATCGTGCGCGATCTCCATACGCAAAGCCAAAGTCGCATGAGCCCTCTTCCTGCAATTCCTGCTGGCCGCGTTCGGGCGTAATTTGCTTCATTAATGACGTCGTGTCATCGGGCTCAAGCACCTTGGTGTCGAGGCTCCGCAACCGGCCTGACAAGCGCAGCGTTGGCTTTCGCCCCACCGAGATGTGGAGGTCCGACGCGCCTTCGCGAATGACGGTGTCGAGCAATCTGTCGATCTGAATCGTTGACATGGATCGTTAACTTCGCCTTGGACTCACTCCGAGTCCATATTTGCATCTACCAGCGTATCTGCTTGAGCATATTTTGCGATCTCTTCGGGCGTTGTTACGCCACTAAGAATCTTCAGGCGACCATCGCCAAGCAGGTCTCGCATGCCCATTCGCAGGGCCGCCTGCCGCAGTTCCGCCACTGGTGCACGCGAAAAGGCGAGATCTCGAATTTCAGCATTCATCTTCATCATCTCGAAGATTGCCTTTCGACCCTTGAATCCCACTCCATTGCACTTAGAGCAGCCACCAGGCTTCATCACTTTCCCAGGCGCTTCTGCCGGGTCAACACCCACAAGCCGCAGCACTTTCTCGTCAAATTTCTCTTCTGGCACTTTGCAATCGCACAATGTTCGAATCAACCGCTGAGCCATGATGGCCTGAATCGATGACGCAGCTAGGTAGGGCTTGACACCCATGTCAATCAATCGCGTAATCGCTGATGGGGCGTCATTGGTATGCAATGTTGAGAATACGAGGTGGCCAGTCAAGGCCGCCTGAATGGCGATGTCCGCCACTTCACGATCTCGAATTTCACCGATCAGCACGATGTTTGGTGCCTGACGAAGCATCGCCCGCAAAATGGAGGAGAACGTCAGCCCAATGGAGTCCTTCACTTGACACTGGTTGATGCCAGTGAAGGAGTACTCCACTGGATCCTCGGCAGTGATGATCTTGCGGTCAGGTCGGTTCAAGACATCAAGAGCTGAATACAGCGTGGTCGTCTTGCCTGAACCCGTTGGCCCCGTGACCAAGAAGATTCCAGTTGGCCGACGAATGATCTTGTTGAACTCTTCCAAGTGATCCGCCTCGAAGCCGAGGTTTATAAGACCAATCTTGACTGCATCAGGCCGCAAAATACGCAGCACGATGGACTCGCCGTGATATGCCGGGCAAATTGAGACACGAAAGTCAATCTGTTGCTCGTCGACGGTCATCTTGACCCGGCCATCTTGAGGAATTCGCCGTTCAGCGATATTCACACCAGACATGAGTTTCAAGCGAGCCAACAGCGCTGATTGCATTCGCTTTGGCAGATTATCCCGGACGTGGCATACGCCATCAATGCGATAGCGAAGCACAACTCGATCCGACATTGGCTCGATGTGAATATCACTGGCCCTGCCTCGTACGGCTTCCATAATGAGCTTGGTTGTCAACTTCACAATGGGGGCCTGATCTTCACCCGCGACAATGTCAACCGATGCATCGACACTTCGATCTACTGATCGGTCGACAGATACATCGATGGACTCAGTGACAAGCGAATCGCTTGCGACGGCTGTCCCAGACCCAAACAACTCATCGATCAACGATTGAATACGACTACGCGGCGCCAAGGCCGTGTCAATCTCCGTGTTCAACCGGAATCGAAGCAGGTCCAACAACTCCAGATCCATCGGGTCATGCACAAGCAATCGAAGACGGCCGTTGGCCTTGCCCGCAGGAAGAATCACATGCTTTCGGATGAGATCCGCGGGGATAGCATCCTTATCAATGCCCAATTGATCATTCCCGCTCTCAAGCGGGTTGAAAGACATGCCGAATTGCTCAGCCAAAGCCTTGGCGATGTCTGCATCAGAGCAGTTGCCCGCCTCAACCAAACACTCTCCCAATCGCTTTCCTGATCCCTTGGCGGTGGTTGCGGCCAATTCCACTTGATCGTCGGTGACCACACCTTCGGCGATAAGGATTTCACCGATCTTGCGTCTGCCTCGTGCTCGCCTGGCCATTAGGGAGTGGTCCAATCCTTGTTCATCGCCGGTGGCCCCGCATGGCCTCCGCCGCCTGTCGGAACGGACCTATAGAAATGGTCCCCGAATTGCTCGTTTGCGGGAAGTGGCACAGTATTCTCCCCCAGCACGCTTGACGCAACCCCCACAGCTCCGAATCCGCCCTTGGACATTGATTCCTTTTGCAAACTAACGCTCATCCATCCACCGTACCCACCGCTGACCGTCGCGTGCTCATCACCGCTGGCCCGACTCGAGAGGCTATCGACGCCGTGCGGTACCTCTCCAATCGCTCCTCAGGCAAAATGGGAATTGCCTTGGCAGAAGAAGCCTCCAGACGTGGCTATGCAACCACCCTGCTGATTGGGCCAGTCTCTGAGCCACTCCCACAGGGGCCCACGCTCTCCGTGGAGCGATTCGAGAGCACCGCCCAATTGCAGTCACTTCTGCAGCAGCATTGGCCCAACCATGAGCTGCTGGTCATGGCCGCCGCTGTGGCCGATTTTATTCCTCGTACGCTGTCCCAGGGCAAAGCATCCAGACATCAAGGGCCAGTCACGCTCACACTTGACCCCGCACCAGACTTACTGCAATGGGCCTCGGCCAGCCGTCGCCCAGGCCAACACCTCGTTGGCTTTGCGCTGGAGCCCGCTGATAACTGCATCGAGCATGCTCAAGCAAAGCTCGCTCGCAAAGGTGTCGATGCAATCGTGGCGAACCCACTTGAAACGATGGATGCTTCGACCATCGAGGCTTGTCTTGTCCTCCCTGAGGGCAGCAATATCAAACCGACCGGAACACTACCCAAGTCGCAGTTTGCAACGTGGCTTTGGGATGCGCTGGACGAGCGATTCCCCACCTGATGCCTCCGTTACCATGCCCCCCCCGATGAGCGAGTCGCACAAAGAACTTCATGACCAGTTGCACACGCCCGAGGCAACTCCGCGGCGCACGCTGACCATTGGCGTATGCATTACAGCCTTGCTGGCTATGGCAGCGACATTGGCACTTTCCCTATTGGGCGACCACACGGCGCACGACGCATCGCACGAAACAACTGCGCCAGCATTTTGGCTGCTGGGCACCATTCCATTCGTCGCTGTACTTGGGGCAATCGCTGTCTTCCCACTGATCCCAGCCATCTCGCATTGGTGGCACAGCAATCTCAGCAGACTGTTGGTCTCCGTGATCGCCGCGTTGGCCACGCTTGTGTACATCTGTGTCGCCATGAGCTGGCATGACGTTGGCGTGACCCTACAACACGCCGTGCTTGACGAATATGTGCCATTCATCATTCTGCTCTTCGCCTTGTATGTCATCAGCGGCGGCATTCACCTTGGAGGCGATCTTCCGGCCCGCCCGATCACAAATACCACGATCCTCGCCGTGGGTGCATTGATTGCATCATTCATCGGGACAACCGGCGCGAGCATGCTGCTTATTCGACCTCTGCTCAAGACGAATCAGGCGCGCCGCCACAAGGTGCACACCGTGGTCATGTTCATCTTTCTGGTGAGCAATATCGGAGGCGCCTTGTTGCCCATCGGCGATCCGCCGTTATTTCTTGGCTACTTGGCCGGCGTGCCATTCTTCTGGACCCTTGGCCTGTGGGGGCCGTGGCTGCTGGTCATTGCTGTGTTGCTTGTGGTGTACTTCGTCTGGGACTCGATTTTGTACCGACGTGAACCGGAAGTTGTCCGCACCTTTGACATCGCCGATGTGGAACCCATGCGACTTGATGGCTGGTGGAATCTGCTGTGGCTCGGGGGAGTTGTCTGCTGTGTTGCGTTCATTCAACCAGGCAAACCACTGCCTGGCACATCATGGATCGCCTTTGAATTTATGCGTGAACTGTGCATGCTGGCCTTTGTGGCGATCGGGTTGCTCACGACATCAGACTCCATACGCAAAGCCAACCGATTTGATTACCACGCCATTTTCGAAGTGGCGGCCATCTTTATTGGCATCTTCATTGCAATGCAAGTTCCCTTGGCTGTACTCAAAGCTGAGGGCAGCGTGATCTCCGCAGAGTTGACCGAAGCTTGGATGTACTTCTGGATCACCGGCGGCCTGTCAAGCGTGCTTGACAACGCGCCGACATACCTTGTGTTCTTCGAGTTGGCTCAGTCGGCCGGAGTCGATGAAACAGCAGTGCAACTTGAAGGCGGCAAAGGCGTCATCGACGAAACTCTACTCATCGCCGTCAGCCTTGGCGCGGTCTTCATGGGCGCGATGACCTACATCGGCAATGGCCCAAACTTCATGGTCAAGGCTATTGCCGAGCAAAGCGGCGTGAGCATGCCGTCATTCTTTGGCTACCTGCTTCGGTATGCAATTCCCGTGCTGGTTCCCATCTTCGCAATCGTCGCGTTCTTCATGCTGTAGGTGACCGCAATGCGCATCACAATCAATGGTTCGCCCCTTGACGTCGATGAGGGCTGCCGCCTTCCATGGGTGCTTGCCTCCCTTGGCCTTGAGGGCAAACCCTGCGCAGTTGAAGTGAATGCTGTGGTTGTCCCCAAAGCTGAGCACGCTGCGTGCACAATGCATGCAGGTGATGTCATCGAAATCGTGACACTCGTCGGCGGCGGCTAGAATCCGACCATGACCATGCTTACAGAATCGGACATCGCCCCCCTTCGACTCGGGCCATTCACACTTGACTCTCGTCTGATTGTAGGCACGGGCAAGTATGAGACCTGGGACCTCATGGCCGAGGCGCTTGACGCCAGCGGCGCCAGCGCCATCACGGTTGCCGTGCGTCGTGAGCGACTGCTCGATGAGCAGGGCCGCAGCTTGCTCGATGCAATTGATCTCAACCGCTATACGGTGCTTCCGAACACCGCAGGTTGTTTCGACGCCACCGATGCTATTCGTGTTGCTCGACTCGGCCGTGAATTGCTCGACCAACTAGGCAACGCTGGCAAAGACTGGGTCAAACTCGAAGTACTCGGTGACAAAGCAACGCTGTTGCCTGACCCTATTGGCACGCTTGAGGCGTGCCGCGAATTGGTCGCCGATGGCTTTCATGTGCTGTGCTACAGCAGCGATGATCCAATCATGGCAGTACGACTGCGCGATGCTGGGGCTACAAGTGTGATGCCCGCGGGCTCGCCCATCGGATCAGGTCGTGGCATTGCCAACCCCGCATCGATTCGCATCATTCATGACTTGCTCAAGGACCCGGCCATGGGGGGCGACCCCACGTATCCCCTTGTCATTGACGCAGGAGTCGGCACGCCAAGCGACGTCACACTGGCCATGGAACTTGGTGCAGACGGTGTGCTGCTTAATACCGGAATCGCCCACGCCAATGATCCGGTACAGATGGCTCGTGCCATGCAACTTGCCTGCCAAGCGGGTTACCACGGCTATCGGGCTGGCCGAATTGGCACCAAACTGTTTGCGACCGCTTCGAGCCCCTGGAGTGGCACGATCAGCGTAATTCCCGGGGAATAAGACGAGCCTTCGCAATGGAAGGTCAGTGGTAGTGACTGAGCATTGCGCCCCGGAACAGTCACTCCATAAGTACTATGTCACCCAATGCCCGACGACGAGACACCGTCAGACCAACCCATAGACCCGCCTTCGGAGCGTGACACCGCCCCACCACCTGGTCCGCCTTCCGTCGATCCGACTGTTGACCCGTTGCACAAAGTCACCGACAGGCGAGCAGGCCAGAAAATCGGCCCCTGCACGCTTCGGCACATGATTGGCCGCGGCGGCATGGGCGCGGTGTACGAAGCCATTCAGGAAAACCCGCGACGAACTGTTGCTGTGAAACTCATGCGGCGTGGGATTACGTCAAAGACCGCGCTGCGCCGCTTCGAATTTGAGAGCCAGATCCTCGCACGCCTTCGGCACCCTGGCATTGCGCAGGTCTATGAAGCAGGAACGCACCACGATGATGGCGAGGACACGCCATTCTTCGTCATGGAGTACATCCCTGGCGCTTTGCCCATTACGGAGTATGCCCGCAAGCACAACTTGTCCATACGAGATCGCATGAAACTCTTTTTGCAAGTGTGCGAAGCCGTGCAGCACGGGCACCTCAAGGGCATCGTGCATCGAGATCTTAAGCCGGGCAATATTTTGATCGCAAGCAATGGCAAACCAAAGATCATCGACTTTGGCGTTGCCCGCAGCACAGATAGTGATCTCGCGCTAACCACAGAGCAAACTGATATTGGGCAAATTCTCGGCACCGTTCAATACATGAGCCCTGAACAGTGCGAAGCTGATCCCAACGACATTGACACTCGAAGCGACGTGTACGCGCTCGGCGTCATCTTGCACGAGTTACTGACCGACCAGTTGCCGTACGACTTGAGCACCGCACAACTTCACGAGGCTATTCGCATCGTGTGTGAGCAAACGCCAGCGCGATTGTCCTCGATCGACCGTCGACTCAAAGGTGACTTGGAAGTCATCACGCATAAGGCAATGGAGAAAGAACGCCGCCGCCGATACCAAACCGCGACGGCCTTGAGCGAGGACATTGGGCACTGGCTTGATGATGAACCGATCCACGCCAAGGCACCCGGTGCGATGGACACATTGATCCGGTTCGCACGACGACACACCGCCGCCGCTGTAGCAATAAGCGCAATCTTCTTGATCCTCGTCATCGCAGTAGCCGTCATTACAACAATTGCCATTGATGCCAATGAGCAGCGCGTAGCGGCTCAAACTGCACAGACAAAGGAGCAGGACCAGCGGGAACAAGCCGAAGCTGTCAAAGACTTCCTGACATCAATGATCGCATCCATTGACCCCGCCACTGCGGGCAATATGGACAAAGAGTTGCTGGTGCACACCCTGACCCAGGCGGCAAATCGAGTCAGTGCGAATTTTGCGAATCAACCACTGCTCGAGGCGGAGTTGCGCGGCACCATCGGTGAGTCATACCACACGCTTGGGATGTATAGGGATGCTGACGTGCACTTGGCACGAGCGGTGACTCTTTTGGAAGCCAATGGCGACTTGAACAGCCCGCTGCTGCTTCGGTTCCTGCTACGGCAAGCTCGCAATACGAGCGACAATGGCAATCTTGAACGGGCGCTGGAGTTGTCCCAAGAGCATCTCAATCGGGCGATCGATGCCGGTATGCCCGAGCTCTATATTGCGAAGGCGTACCAAGCGGTTGCAAGGATGTGCATTAACGAACTTCAGTTTGATCGAGCCCATATCGCTCTCAATGCTGCAAGGGAGCTCTACAAAGGGAAGCCAAACTCAAAGCAGTATGTCCGTTTTCTGTTCATTACATCCCAACTTGTCGGACAACAAGGATCACTCAAACGCGCTGCCCAATGGGCGCAGAAAGCTTTGGACGCATACGAATCACTGCCTGATAGAGATCCTGTCATGAAAGCAGCTCTGCTCTACCACCTAGCGAGCTGCTTGTCATTTGAAGACAGGCATGAAGAGTCAATAATCGCCTTGAACGATGTACTGAACATTCACCAAGAGATGCTAGGCGATACGCATCCCGCTAGCCTTCGAGTGATGGGCACGCTCGGTGCAATACATGCAACAGCCGGGCAGCTCGATAAAGCTGAGCCGTACTTTCGGAAAGTCTACGAGGCGCAACTTGAGGCACTTGGCTCCGAACACCACACCACCTTGGTCACCATGGGCAACCTAGGCATGCTGCTTATGGACCAAGGTAAATTAGATGCCTCCGCTGCGGTGCTCGAGCCTGCGCTGGCCATCACACTTCGGGTCTATGGAGAAGACCATCCCGCCACACAACACCGCCGAAGGTTTCTGGCTCAACTACGCATGAAACAAGGCCAGTCTGCTGAGGCGGTTGAATTGCTCACGATGGCGACAGCCGCAATGAAAAATGCCTTTGGCCCAAGGCACCGGCATTCTTTAGAATTCCAAGAAGAGTTAGATTCCACGAAGCAGGCGATTGCTGAGTCGACAACAACATCGCCCCAACCTTCGCCGTAACCAGTTGGACCCGGTTCTTGAACCGCTTAGTGCCCTTCGACGCGCTCGCCTAACAAGGCGGCAACAGCATCCACATGGGCCTCTACGGTTGCAGTATCGGCAGCTTCGAGATTGAGACGCAACAGTGGCTCTGTATTACTTGGGCGAACATTGCACCACCAGGCCCCACAGTCAACCGTCACCCCATCAAGATGGTCAACACTAGCGTCAGGGTAAGCCGCAACAAGTCGATCCATGGCTGCTTGCTTGTCCTCGACATTAAAGTTGATCTCACCTGACTGCGATCGGCCCTCACGCAATGGTGCAATTGCTTCGCTGAAGGGCCTATCGCCAAGATCTACAAGGGCTGAGGCCAAGCACGCAAACGCCATGGCGCCGCTGTCGCAATTGCCATTGTCGCGAAAGTAAAAGTGCCCCGACAACTCACCGCCGAAGACCGCGTTGTTGTCAGCGAGCGCCTTCTTCATGAAGACGTGCCCGACGCGGCTTCGCACAGGCTTTCCGCCGGCATTGAGCACCGCTTCTTCAACAGCCTTTGACGACCGCAAGTCGTACGCGATTGCAGCTCCGGGGTTGTCGGCGAGAAACCGCGGCGCAAGCCACGCCGTCACAAGATCGCAGCCCACCGCATCGCCGTGTTCATCCACAATCATGCAGCGATCAGCATCGCCGTCGAAGCACATCCCTGCCGAAGCGCCAGTTTTGCGCACCAGTTCGCCCACAACCGCGATCACCTCCGGAAGCAGCGGGTTGGGCGGATGAGCGAAGTGCCCCGTTGCATTGTCCATATTGATCGCATGAAGGTCCAACCCTGGCACATCGCCAAACAGCTTGTCGACACATGTGCCAGCCATGCCATTAGATCCATCGATAGCCAGTGTGATTGACTTGCTGCCCTCAAGAAGACTCGGATGCATGAATGCCAAGACATGGCGTCGGTAGTCATCCCACAGATCTAGATTGACCAGGCTGCCACCTAAATCAGTTGTGCCCGCCGAGGCCACTTGGCCAGCGTGCAGTCTGATGGTCTCAAGGCCAGTCCCTTCGCCGACGGGCCGGCCCAGTGTGCGACAGATTTTGAGCCCGTTGTACTGCGGGGGATTGTGTGAAGCAGTGACTTGAATACCGCCAGCAGCCTGCAAGTGCTTTGTCGCCCACGGCACCATGGGTGTGTCGCAAAGGCCAACGTCGGCAACACGGATACCCTGCTGCATCAAGCCACTGATGAGCGATTCGGCGAGGCCCGCCGAAGTCAGCCGCATATCGCGGCCGACCACGATCGTTGGTTGGTCTTCGCCTGATTCATCCTTCAAAAATTCGCCTGCCCCGCGGCCAATAGCGCAAACCACCTCAGGGCTCAATGGGTCAGGAGTAACAGCACGAACGTCGTATGCCTTGAAGACGGCGTTGAGTTGATCGCTAAACATGCGGGGCATTGTAAATGGTGCCTAGCACCTTTTATCCGGTCACGAGATCCAGCCAGCGGCCTCCGAGATCTTCGATCTCTACGCCCTCGGGCAAGGCATGTAAAAAGGCTCGGCCATAGGGCTTGGTCATGATGCGTGGGTCCAGCAGCGCAACGATGCCCTCGTCCTCAGAATGGCGAATCAACCGACCAATGCCCTGCCGCATACGCAGCACCGCACGTGGCAGCATTTCATCCATGAACGCGTTGCCGCCAGCGGCCTCAACGGACTCACACCGCGCCTCAACAAGTGGACGATCCGGCGGCTCAAACGGAATACGCGTAATTGCCACACACCGAAGTGCGGCCCCCTGTACATCAATACCGGTCCACAAACTGCTCGTCCCGATGATGACACCCGCGCGACCATCTCGCAGCGCCTCAACCAATCGCCCCGGCGCTCCATCGAGCCCCTGCGCCATTGTTGTCGCACCCGTAGCTGCCTCAAATTGCCCCGCACATCGCTCAGCAATGCCTTGAACCGAAGCGTTGCTCGTACACAACACCAGCATACCTCCGCCGCACCTGGCTGCCAGTTCAATGAGCCGCGCATCCATGGCTGCATCAAACGCACTGACCGAACCACGTTTCATCGATTCCCCCGGCTTGGGCTTTGGATCAGGCATCGCTGAGTCCACGATGATTTTCATCTGCCGTCCGTAGTTGAATGGACTCCCCTCCTGCACATGCGTGGCATGGGGGCACCCAAGTCTCCGCTGAAGATGCTCAAAGTTACCCTCGCTTGCCGCCAACGTCGCACTGGTCAACACAACCGAACGCTTTCTAGCAAAGAGGTTGGCAGCGAGAATTGGCGCGACATCTACGACAAGGCACTTAAGGGCTGGCCTTGTGCGTCGACGTCGCCCCGCGCGATCCATAGCGTCGCCCGCACCCTCGACCATGTAGACACTCCCGGGGATATCCTGCGCCAGAAGTCGGCGCACGCCCATGGCCAACCCCTGCGATCGAATCGCCCATGCATTCACTTCAGCTTGCTCTTCAACGTCGTGAAGTTCATCCTTCAAGGTACGCAAGGTTTCAGCAAGCGCATCAAGCGGTTTGGACACAACGTCATCCACGATGCCTGCTGCACGAATGCGGTCGCCGCCAAAGCGATCATGCCATACTTGCAAGGACTTGAAGAAAACGTCCTGCGCCACCCGCGCTTCTCGTACCGCTTGGCGAACTGGCTCTACCTCTGGGCCTTGTTGCAAGGTCGAAGCAAGAAAACCGCGTGACCCATCTGGGGACTCAATCTGCCCGAGCAACATGCTCATGGCAACATCGGATACCGACAAGCCAAAGTGATCTGCCGCGACATCCTCTACGGCGTGCGCTTCATCGAGCACAAGATGCTGATGCTCAGGGAGCAACGCGCCTCCCTGCAGTCGAAGCGCCAAGTCACTGAAATACAAGGCATGGTTGGTCACCAAAAGAGTGCCCGATTCCATGGCACGACGTGCCGACTGATAAAAGCAACTGTCATGCGTGGGGCACTGGCGACCAAGGCAATTGCCCGCATCTGACTCCACATGCCGCCACACCCGGCCCGCACCGAGCACGGGCAGCGCACTGCGAGACCCATTAGGCGTGATCTGCGCCCACGACTCGATTTCAAGCAAGGCTTGGCGG
>JABAAC010000151.1 GCA_014238965.1 Phycisphaerales bacterium
AAGGGAACCTCGACGCGGTGCGCCCCTGTGGCGGCTTGGCCGATGCGTCGAACGACGTCGGTGAGTTCGTGATCCTCGGGCGCTGCGTCGGGTAGGAATTGGAATTGTTCCAGTGGTGGGTCGGTGACGTGCCACGCATTGTCGTCATGGCTGATTCGAAGACATGGGAAGTCCTCCAGCACACCCTCTAGGGCGTCTGGTACGGGGGCGTCGCGGTCGTGCAGCACGATGGTCAGGACGCCGCATCGCTGGCCGCTGCTGAGAATCGAAGCCAAGCGTCTTGCAGAAGATTCGGTCAGGCCGGCGGGGAAGTCTGCCAAGACGACGATGTGATAGGGCTCGGCGATGGCGCCCGCTCGCTCGTTGTACTCGGACAGCGATGCGAATTCATTGCGAAGCAACGACTGAATGACCGTTTCCATGTGCGCTGAGATGCGATCAAATTGCTGGCTGATATGAGTTGTGTCGGTCCACGCTCGCGAGACGACCTGAACATCTTCCAGGTCGGCTAGGTGCATGAATCCTGCGAAGGTTTCACCCAGGCCGATGGGATCCACCAGCGTGAGTTGCGTCATGCCTGGCGGATTGGAGGTGAGCACTCGCAGGAGCGTCGCTCTGGCCATGTCCATGGCTTCACTGCGGTGGGCGCGGTCGTAGCGAATCAAGAGGCCACCGCGAGTGTCAAGATCTGCTGCGATGGGGAGATTCGTAACTGGCTCGGGCCCATCCCATGGGTAGTCGTGGGGCACTCGCTGACCGAATGTTTTTTCATCGATTTGAATCTGCCCCACGGCGATGTCGCGGATCCGATCTTTGGAGGACATGCTGGCGAGCAGGTCGGGGCTTGTCCAAGTGGGCCGAGCGGCCTGCCCTCGATGCGTGATGACCTCCAATTCATCACGAAGGCGAGGTTGCGCTTCATTCCAGCGGGTGTGCAGCGCGGCGATCTCAGCGTCACACTTTGACTGTGCGCGTTCCGTGGCTGTTTGATAGGCCGCTTGGGCAGAGGCGATCGAGGTTTCGAGAGTCTTGTTGAGGTGTGCTTCCGTGTTGGCATGGGCGGCATGGGCAGCCTCGGCGGCCTCATCGCGTTCTTGTTGAATCTGATGGCAGTCGTGGCGGTACGCCTCCTCGAGTTGTTCAAGGAGGACTCGCACGTCGGGACTGAACCCGTCGAGACGCTCCTGTAGACGGTCGTGTACCTCACCAATGACCTGATCTCGCTGCTTGCGATGCGTGGTGTCCTGTGCCTGGAACGTGGCCGTGAGGTGTTGCTGGCGATGGCGAGATCCAGCCAAGGCCTCGCTGGCATGGACGTGCACTTGCATCCCACGCCGCCGTTGCGAACCTTTGTGGCTCATCCAGATCAACACCGAAATCAGTCCACCCACGATCACCCCTGCAAGGGGTGCAAACCAGATTGCGGTGGGGGTGTTTGGCACGGCAGGAGCGATACCCCATCCCAAGCCGCCTCCAAGAATTGGCGACAGGGACATGATCGCGCGGCGCATGAATCGTTGCCACTTTGACTCTGCAAGTTCGGCGAGCAGTGTCTCCATGTCATCGAGTTTCTGGTCGATGGATGCTTCATCGGCCACCTTATCGGGTGCTTGACTGGCTGC
>JABAAC010000152.1 GCA_014238965.1 Phycisphaerales bacterium
ATTGGCGTCCTTGTAGATGACGCGATCATTGATGTCGAGAATGTCTTTCGCCGGCTGAAAGAGAATCAATCGCTTGTTGAGTCTGATCGCCGCGGCTTTGTTGCAGTGATCTTCGATGCAAGCAATGAAATTCGCCCCGCAATGGTGTTCGCAACCATCATTATCGTGATGGTGTTTGTGCCGTTGCTGTTCATGGATGGACTTGAGGGCCGGTTCTTCCAGCCACTCGCACTGACCTACATGATTTCAATTCTGGCGTCATTGATTGTCGCCCTGACGTTGACGCCAGCGTTGTGCAGAGTTTTATTGCGAGGTCGCTTGGGTGGAACCCACGGTGGCGATTCATTCCTCGTTCGAATGCTGAAACGCCTCTATAAACCAACATTGCAGCTGGCTATGCGAATGCGATTCGTTGTGCTGGGCGGCGCTACTCTGGCGACGGTTGCCGCACTGTGGCTGGGCAGCACATTCGGCACGTCCTTTCTTCCGTCGTTTAATGAAGGCACATTCACGGTGTTTCTCTTGGCACCACCGGGAACTTCATTGTCTGAAAGTGATCGCCTCGCCACGCAAGTCGAAGTGCGATTATCCAAGATTGATGGTGTTCGATCGGTTTCACGCCGCACCGGTCGCGCCGAACGTGATGAGCACGCCGAACCGGTCAGCAATTCTGAACTGGAAGTCACCCTATATGACTCTGTAGAGCAGAGCGAGGTAAGGCGCCAGATTGACACCGTGCTCGATGCAGTACCGGGGATCACCGCAATGGTCGGCCAGCCCATTGAGCATCGACTCAGTCACCTGTTGTCGGGCACACCCGCGGCTATCGCTATCAACATCTTTGGCAAAGACCTCCCCACGCTGCGTCGCGTAGCCAAAGAAGTCGAATCTGCATTGCAAGACGTGCCTGGCACCCGTGAAGTGCATGCCAATCGCGAAGTGATGATTACATCGTTACCGATTCGATACCGACATGCGGAGTTAGCCGCCGCGGGCCTGAGTCCTGCTGACGCTGCCCAGCAGGTGCGGCAAGCGCTGTACGGTGAGATCGTAGATACGGTCAATCACGGTGTTCGGCAATACGATCTTGTTGTTCGGCTGGAGCCACTTCAACGTGAGACTCTTGACCAGGTTCGCGATTTGCAACTTCGCGGTCGCGGTGGCGCGACCGTCCGACTTCGTGACGTTGCGGACATTGGCCCTGAGCGTACAAGCAACCTGATCGCTCGGGAAAACGCCCAACGAAAGGCCGTTGTGTCACTGAATGTTTCCGAGGGGTCAAATCTCGGCGACCTCATTGGACTTGTACGTGCAAAGGTTGACCCACTGGTGCAAAGGGCCGGCTTGAGGGTGTCGTACGGTGGGCAGTTTGAGGCGCAGCAATCTGCAACGCGCACCATTTTGATCACTGGGCTCATGGTGGCCGTGGTGATGTTGATGTTGCTACACATTTCAACAGGTTCCATGCGCGCGGCATTGCTTGTCATGGTGAACATGCCACTGGCATTGATTGGCGGCATTGCCGCAATATTCCTGATCGAAGGCGGGGATGTTTGGAGCAATATTCAGGCATTGCTCGGCATGGGCCCGTTGTACATCGCACCGGTCATCTCAATTGCGAGCATGGTCGGGTTCATCACGCTGTTTGGCATTTCTATTCGCAACGGCATTTTGCTGATCAACCACTACAACCACATCCTGGCCAATGATGGGACATCGGTCACCGAGGCTGTGATGCGTGGCTCGCTGGAACGTCTCGTGCCCATTTTGATGACGGCCCTATCGGCTGTGCTTGGCCTATTGCCCCTTGCAATTGCTGCTGGCCAACCAGGCAGTGAGTTGCTGGCACCTATTGCAATTGTGACATTGGGCGGCTTGCTCACGTCAACATTCTTGAACCTCATTGTCGTACCGGCAGGTTTTTCGCTGATCTTCGGCCGTGCGACACAACAAATACTGGACACCGACGCATAATGCACTGCTACCCCCACTTGGAGACGGATTCATGCTTGATTCGATTCGCTTGATGCCCCTTGGACTATGCACAGCTGCCGCTGCACTGCTCAGCTTGTCACTTCTTAGCTGCACCACTAAAGACGAGAAGCCAGCCCCCACCAAGACGCCACCAGTTACACAGGTGGATGACGATCATGATCTGGGCAATACAGACAATCTCGCCAAGGCCGATGAACCTGCGCAAGGCCCACATACCGATCACGATCATGCGCACGTTGAGAGCCATGGGCACGACCATGATGGCGATCACGAACATGCCCACGACGAGAACCATGGGCACGACCATGATGGCGATCACGAACATGCCCACGGCGAGGGCCATGGGCATGACCCCCATGGTGATCACGGCCACAGTGCAACGGGTGTCACACACACGATCAATGCCATTGCATTTGGTGGCCGCGCGATGACCGTGATGGTCGAGGGCTCAGGTGCTCCTGGCAGCGAATTGCACGTTGAGGGCGAGATCACCGCTGGACCAGCGACCGACACACTTCGTGTGTGGGTTGGCAGTGAGGATGGCGCGGGCGCACGCAAGGCTCGCATGAATATCACCAATGGCCACTTCCACGTACACGTCATGATTCCCAAGGAGTTGCTTGCTGGATCTGCATTGTGGTTTGAGGCGATGACCGCTGATGGCGAGCGGCAATCGGTAAGCATGCCACTGTAAGAGAACCAGGGGAAACAGCGACTGACACCCAATCGATCCGCAATGGATCACACTCCTGCCTCAGAAATTGACCGTGCCCTCACCCAGAAATGAAACGCAAATGAAAATGCCCACAATGACCTGTCGGCTCAAGGCTGTCTCTCTCTGTGTCATAGTCGCGGTGGTGCTTGCTGGATGCAGCGACCCGAAATCACCTACGTCCGCTGAAGATGCCCCACGTCGAACCGTCTCAATGAACGTGTCAGATGAGCCTCGTCGACCTGAGTTTGAGGCCATTGCTGCGCAACTAGCGCGCGTGGATGGTGGCTTCTTTGAACAGAATCGATCGGACAAACTTCGCCAAGCCCGTGCGGGTATGACTGGGGATTTGGGCCAAATGCTTGGTGTCACCTACCAACTCGTGCGCCAATTACTTCAGGATGGCGAAACGGAAGAAGCGGTACGCGAAGTGGACATCATGTTTCGGGCGCTTGAATCTAGGCCCGATGTCCTTCAGAAGAATCCGTCGCTTCACCTGCTTCGTGGGCTGGCCTACTTGCGGCTGGCGGAGATTGAAAACTGCGTCAAGCGCCACAATGCCGAGTGCTGCCTCTTCCCACTGCAAAATGGAGGTGTTCATCAGGTGAAGCAGCCGGCCCGTGAGGCCCGATCGTCGTATCTAAACTACCTCTCGGCGCAGCCATCAGACCTCCGAGCCCGCTGGTTGCTCAACCTCACCAGCATGGCCATTGGCGACTACCCCGACGCGGTCCCCGAGGAATATCTCATCTCCACAGCGTGGTTCGATGCCAAAACGGATATCAAACGATTCCCTGACATCGCACCTAGACTTGGCGTAGATAAGCTTGATCTCTGCGGCGGGTGCATTGTCGATGACTTTGATGGCGACGGTGATCTCGACATCGCCACTTCGACGATCGATCCCATGGGTTCGATGGCGTACTTTCGCAACGAGGGTGATGGATCGTTCATCGATGCTTCGTCGCAGTCGCGCCTTGATGATCAACTTGGTGGGCTGAATATCATTGGAGCCGACTACGACAACGACGGCGATGTGGACATCCTTGTGCTGCGCGGCGCGTGGCTCTTTGATGAAGGGCAAATTCGCAACTCGCTGCTGCGTAACGATGGCCAAGGCCGCTTCACCGACGTAACGCATTTTGCCGGCACTGCCCTGCCAGCGCGTCCAACGCAGGCGGCTGCTTGGGGCGACTTTGACAACGATGGTGACCTTGATCTGTATGTTGGAAACGAATCACGCGCAGACACCAGCAAGTTTCCTGCCGACCAAGCCGCTGGCGGCGACTACCCGGCTCAGCTCTTTCTCAACCAAGGCGACGGTACGTTCAAGGACGCGGCCAAGTCTGCTGGTGTCACCAACGACCGATACTGCAAGGGAGTCGCCGTTGGCGACTACGACAACGATGGCGACCTTGATATCTACGTGTCAAACATTGGCCGCAATCGACTCTATCGAAACGAGAACAACGGCACCTTCATCGATGTTGCCCCTGCCCTTGGTGTGACTGAACCTTCCGATCGAAGTTTCGTGCCTTGGTTCTTTGACTACGACAACGATGGCTGGCTGGATTTATTCGTAGCGGGCTATGACGCGGGGGTTGACGACGTCGCCGCTCACTACCTTGGCCGCCGCAACGACGCCACCTCACCGTGCCTGTACCACAATCGAGGCGGACGGTTTACGGAGGTTGCTGGATCTGTAGGGTTCAATCGTCCGCTCCTGCCAATGGGCGCAAACTTCGGTGATCTCGACAATGATGGTTTTCTTGATGTCTACATTGGCACGGGCGATCCGGACTACGAGACGATCATGCCCAACGTCATGCTCCGCAATGCCAATGGGAAGCGCTTTGAAGACGTCAGTCGAAGCGGTGGCTTTGGCCACCTTCAGAAGGGGCATGGCATTGCCTTTGCCGACATCGACAACGACGGCGACCAGGACCTGTATCACCAGATCGGTGGGTTCTTTGCCGGTGATGCGTACCACAATGCCCTCTTTGAAAACCCAGGCCACGGCAACCATTTCCTGACGATGCGCCTTGTCGGAACGCGCAGCCCCCGCAATGGCTTTGGCGCGCGGATTACGATTGAACTCGACACGCCCCAAGGCACGCGGTCGATTCACCGAGCGGTCGGGTCTGTCAGCAGTTTCGGTGGCTCAACGTCACGGCAAGAGATTGGTCTTGGGGATGCCACGGGTATCCCCAAGGTGACGATTTTCTGGCCAGGCTCAGGCACGACGCAAGTGCTCGAGGGTGTCCCGATGGATGCAATGATTGAAGTGCGAGAAGGCGAAGCATCATTCAAGCAGCTGCCACTGGAGCCCCTCGAACTTGGACAGGTGCCTCGGTCAGCTCAATAGGCACTGCCAAGTTGCCAATCGCCGCGGCGTGCCCCACCTGTTGGATACAACTCCAGTACCGTGTGTACCTCTATGCGGGTGTAGCTCAGTGGTAGAGCGTCAGCTTCCCAAGCAACCAGCCCTATTCAAAAACATGAGTTTGCTGCGTCTTATCGCCGATTTTCTCGTATTGAGGCGGCCGTCTCACCATCGTGGGCTGTACTCCCATGTGTTGAGTCGGACA
>JABAAC010000153.1 GCA_014238965.1 Phycisphaerales bacterium
TACTTCCTCCACTTCAATTTCAGCAAGGGTCTGACCGAGTGGGTGTCGCGGCACAATAAGTATGCGACCTATGAAGCCGAAGAAACCATGAACTCACTCAAGGGCCGTCGCATGCAACTGGGCAATCTTCTGTCCCGAGATGCCATGACCCGCCGCTATGAATTGAAGAACCTAAGCTTCCGTATGCCGCTGAGGCCGCAGCTCAAATTCCTCTACATGTACCTAGTCAAGCGGGGCTTCATGGACGGCGGGGCTGGATTCACGTATTGCAGACTCCAGGCCCTCTACGAGTACTTGATCGTGCAGAAGGTCAAGGAAATGCAGCGGATCGAACGTGGACTGCCTGGGAGTTAGTGGCGCAAGTCAGACAGCAGCCACATCGCGATCCGGATGGTTGACATTGAATGGGTCTCAGTGAGAAGGTCCTGCTGCGGCAGGCCACGTTGCGATCAGGAGATCGTCCTCTATCAAGATTGATGGTTGAGGAACGCTGCCCTGCTCAACAAGTGAGTTGATCCATCGCAATCGAACAGAAGGAACCTTGACAACCATGACGACCGGATGCTCAAGCGTCGCCATCGCCACGGCTTCGGGCAATTGTTCCCGATACACCTGACGGCCACTGTTTCGATCGGCAAACGTCTTCATTCCCCAATTCAGTTCGCCCGCGCGGCCATAAATATCAACCTGAGCTTCTGGCCACGCTAGTTTCGCCGCGTGCATCAGATCGCAATCCACGAGCATACGGCTATGTGATGCCAGATCCGTCCACTGCGACAGAAATGGAAGCGGCACCTTGCTGGTCATCATCCACCCCGTTGGAAGTGCCGCTGGAATGGCCACAAATGCAAACATCGCCGCAAGACCGCCGACCGCCACCCGGCCTTCTGGAAGCGCAATGCCCAGCGACCACCAATCCGCCAGCCCCCACCACAACAACGCGGCGCCCACCAATAACAGTCGCCATGTGCCTCCGTCCAACCAAGGTCCGCCGTCTGCGAAGTCGGTGGGCACAAAGGGCATGATGAGTATGGACAGCACACCAAGGGCAATGAGAATCCCTCCGGGAATCCGCTCACCGAATGTGCCCTTGGCAGGTTGGTGCCTGAATCGCTCCACCAAACCCACCGCGATCAACGCTGCGGCCGCGGGAAAGCAGGGCAAGATGTAGGTCGGCAATTTGCCTGATGAAAATGACAAGAAGACCACTGGAATAACCAGCCAGCACACCAACAGGCGACTCTCAGGAGATCCAAAGCCGCGGCGAAGTAGGCCCTTGAACGCAAGAGGCGCCGCAAAGACCCACGGAATCAACCCAACCAAGAATGAAAATCCGAACATCCACCACGGCTCAGGGTGCTGCGCCTCGCTGCCTCCGGTGTATCGATGCACATGCTCGTGCCAGAAAAAGTAGTCCCAGTATTCGGGCGACTGCATGTGCACCGCTATGGACCAAGGCGCTGCCGTCACGATCATGGCCAGCAGGGGAATCCACGGAAGCACGAGAAGATCCCGCCAACGTCCCTGCCACACGAGCCA
>JABAAC010000154.1 GCA_014238965.1 Phycisphaerales bacterium
GCAACTGACGCCAGGGGCAGGGCGTTCTTTGAATCCAGGATCAGTGACTGCTGGGAAGCAAGAGCCAGTCAGGCCAGGCTAGGCTAAGTAGAATGGCGAAGAAGTACCAGATGAACATGAACAGACCAACCACGACGACCGCCCAGCCGAATGCTTCCAGTCCCCGTGTAAGGTTGTCGGCACCAAGTGACGGGCCAAGCACGCTCACCGCGATGGGCTCTGGAGAAAGCCTCGCTTCGAGCGAACCAGCCGCGAGGGTTCGCAGCAGGTAGTCGAGTTCCTCAGACGAGAAACTGCCACTGATAATGCCGCTGCCGGCAATCGCCGTCTGCACATTAGGAGCCGAGTACACCTTCCCGTCCAGCACGATGGCCATCGGCTCATTGACGTTGTTATTGGTCATGCGGCTCATCAAGCTGCCGCCATTGGCATCGAGCCTGAAACTAACGGCCGAACGACCCATTTGGTCAATCGTCCGGCCCGTGGCCTCGACGGCCCAATTGTCATCGCCACCATGCGTCATCGCCATGCCCGGCGACGTGTACAGCAGCACGTAGTGCTGGCCATCACGCTCGGCCGCGATCAGCCGGTACTGGCTAGCAAAGTAGGACACTGGGTCGGCTTCGAGAGCCTGAAGCGCTTCAGGGGAATCAATCCATTGTTGCAAGTCGTGAATCGGATACCAACGAGCAATAACCGAATCGGTGTTGTCTGGGCCAACTTCAACAAGTTGGCTCCGCATCCGCTCGATGTCAACGCCCTGCGTGGTGCCCGGCCGCGCGGCGATGTGGAAGTGCAGCACGCCAGCTCCCTGCAGGAGCCGCATAAGGTCTTCGGGGTCATCCAGTCCGGTGCGGCGGGACTGGTAATCGGCCCACTTCTGCACGACGGCATCAAGGCCTGGAGCCGCGGCGGGATACTCGGCTCGGAGTGAGTCCAACGCGACCTGTCGCGGCGACGGCTCATACACCGTACGACCATCTCCATCGACAACAATATTATCTTCTGCATCGCGCATCGCTTCGCGCGCGTTTGGAAGTTCCAACACTCGCACCACCCGGCTGCGGTCGAGGCTCAGATCGAGCACTTCTTCTTGCAATTGTTCGGAATTGACCTGCGCATCAGCGAGCCCCTGCCTCGCTTCATTGAGTGCCGCTTGGTCACCCGACGCTTGGGCCGCAGCTACCGCTGCCTGCATCGCCCGGGCCTGGTCGAACGCCTCCTGCAAGTCGGCCACGAGTGCGCCGCGATCACCATCGGATCCAAATCGATCGATGGCATTGCCCTCAGTCAAGGCACGCTCGAGATCGGACCTTTTGATTTCCGCATCGGCCACAAAGGTGTCCAACTGATCGCGATAAACCCGCGCAAGGGCCTTGACCTCTTCGTTGGGCAGCGGCATGACTACTTCGATTCGATCACCACCAAGGGGTGTCATCGCGATGTCCATGACGCCCTGCGGATTGACACGCTCGGACAAGACGCGAATAGTCTGGTCGATCAGTGCGCGACGATCGA